>JANPDX010000225.1:0-3964 GCA_031431695.1 Dehalococcoidia bacterium | reverse complement strand
CCGGGCACGCTCTACAATCGCAAAGAGGGGCCGCCCCGCGTCAACGCGCACCTGACCGTCTTTGGCGAACCGTTCTGGGTCGACAAGCTGGTGTTCCGTGATTACCTGCGTACCCACCCCGAAACGGCGGGCGCATATGAGGCGCTCAAGCGGCAAATCCTTGTCGAACTTGGTCCCGACCCGCCCGCCTACAACGCCGCGAAGTCGTCGTTCATCGAAGGTGTGCTGACGACGGCACGGCCGGCATTTGGTCGCGGATCACCGTCGGGTTAGTTCCGCCAGTGCATCGCTTCTCGCGCCGCCGCCTGCTCCCGCGCGCTCTTCTCGGCCCAGCGGCGGAGGAAGTCCTCGCCGACGATGGACTTGGCGGTTTGCCACGAAAGCGGAGGGGCACTGCCATCCACACGTTGGCGAACCGCCACGAGGAACGCGGTCGAGTCGCCCTGGCCCGTGGCCGAGAGGACTTCGCACGCGGCCCAGCCAGCCCCACCGGGGAACACCGGGTCGCGGCTTTCGGTCACGTCATAGGCGATGCCCGCCAGCTTCGGGCCGTCACGGCCGCTCCGCAGACCAAGCGGTTCAAGAAGATTCGCCTGGGAATCCGAAATGACGGAGACACTCAGCGTCCCGGATACCATTACCAGTTCAGTGGTGTAATTCGTGTTGGAGAGGACAACAAGCAGGCGTGGCCGCTCTGGCACGATTGAAGCGCCAAAGACCGATACGCAAATCTGCGCGTTCGGGCCGCCCGGCCCGTGTCCGCCAATAGCACAGAGCGGCGCCCAAAAGTGCGAAAGCACGCTAACGGATGGTTCGCCCATCGCTAAACTGTAAACCGTCTGTAACTCTTGCAGGAGCGGTCGCTTACGGGATCGACACTCACTCCGGAGCAATCGACACTACACGCCATGCAGGACTGCCTTTTCTGTCGCATGAACCGGGGCGAAATCCCCGTCGAGAAAATCGCTCAAAACGAAAGCGCCTTCGCTATTCGCGACATCAACCCGCGCGCCCCCATCCATTGCCTCGTCATCCCGAAAGTCCACGTCGACAATGCGCGCGAATTTGAGTGGAACCATGCGGAAATGCTGGCGGGGCTGTTCATCCTCGCCAAGGATGTCGCGCGGGTCGAAGGAGTATGGGAGAGCGGATATCGCCTTGCGTTCAATGTTGGCGACGCGGCCGGCATGACCATCCATCACCTGCACCTGCACCTTATCGGTGGACGAATGCTTGGCCCCGAAGGCTAATGACCACTTCGGTTGCCGCACAGATCGAATCGATCAAAGCCGAGTTCGCCACCCGCCCGGAAGGGCTGGTGCGGCACATCGAACGGGTGTTGGTCGAAGCGCTCGACCTTGCTGGACGTTACGACATTGATCCGGACCGCGTGGAGTTGGCCGTATGGGGACACGACCTCTTCCGATCATTCCCTCCCGAAGAGCAGGTCCGCCTCGCCCTTGAAGCCGGGCTCACGCTCGAAGCGGCCGACCGCGCCGACCCTGTCCTTCTGCACGGGCCCATCGCCGCCGTCACCCTGCGCGAACGCTTCGCTGTACGCGACGACGAGGCGCTTGCAGCCGTGCGCGACCACACGCTCGGCTCCAGCGAAATGCCGATGATCGCGAAGGTTATTCTCCTCGCCGACAAGTTCGAAAAGCGAAAGCGCGACCGTACCCCACTGATGAAAGAAATCCGGCTTCTCGCGCGTCGAGACCTTGACCTCGCACTGCTCTGCTGGGCGGATTGGAAGTGGGTCCAGGAGCGCGAACACGGCTGGGCGAGCCACCCCCAACACTGGCGCGCTCGTCAGGCGTGGGTAGCCCAGCATCACAGCGAGCTGGCGCTCCCGCGACGTGAGTCCGAGACTCCCGAGCCTACGGAAGCTTGAGTATCTGTCCGATGGCCAGCGTGCTGCATGCCGCCTCGGTCAAGTTATTCGCCGCGAGCAAGGCCGCCAGGGTTATTCCATTGGCCTCGGCGATGGCGCCGCAGGTATCGCCAGACTTCACCGTGTAGGTCTTTCCTGTGCCCGGAGTGCCGGACGTGGTTGCCGTCGTCGTCCGTGATGCCGTCCCCGTCTGGCTCGGGCCTGGCGTCTGACTACCGGCAGGTTGCTGCGTCTGTGTCGTCTGCGGAGGCTGAGTCTGGTTACCACCACCTGCCTGCGCGGTGCGGGTCTTATTCAGGGCATCGCGGGTGGCCACGGCATCGGCGGGCGAAACGCTGCTGTTGTCGTCGTCCCCAACAAGCCGTTGAATCGCGAAGGCCAGCGCGACAACCACGATCGCAAGTGCGAACAGGCCAATCGTCGCAACCGGCATGCTGATTCCGCCTGCGCGTGGCCGGGGCCCGAGCGGGCTCCCGCCGCCCGCCTTTCGAGGCCGCTGTGGCTCCGTTCCACCGGGACGCCTTGGCTGCCCGCCCGGGCGTGGACCGCGCACCGGTGAGTCCGCGGACCCTCCCTGAAGCGGTACCGCCGCAATCGTTGGTGCCGGAGCCGCCGTCTGAGTCTGCGGGACGCCCTCTCCGAGGTAGACCGGGCAAGTGACGTGGTTCGCCCCCAGGCAGTAGGTCTCCTGGTGCGGTGTTGCGATTTTCGTTGGGTTGGGAAGGCGAAAGCAGCGGTGCGCCTCGGTGGCGTACGTCGCGTGCGAGTCAGCGTCGTCAGCAAGGCCCAAATAAGGGCAGACGGCCGAATATTCTTCCTGAGTCACAAACGCTCCTGTCCCGAGAGCTCTCCAACCACCTTCATCATGGTATCAGTCATATTGAAAGGCGAAAGCCAAGGGCAGGGGAGTGTCGCTGCTCAGTGAAAACGTCAGAGCTAACTGCTCAGTGACTATGTCCGGATCGGGCGCGTGTGACGAGCCGCTGCCTTCGGGGGGCGCCGGGCCAGGATTACCTCGGCCGCCGATGAAATCCGAGGACCGGCAGTAATGAGGGCCAGGACAGTCCGAGGCGCACACGTTAATAAGGGCGGGAATCGGCGGCTCGCCCGGGGGCCGTTCCTCTTTGAGAGGCCGCCATACCAGGCACATGACCACCAATCCAAAATCCGAAATCCAAAATCGGCAATCCGAAATGGAACTTGGGGGTGGGGCGCCCCTCCGAAAAGGGGCGCCCCATTGCGACGGGGAGGACAATGTCGCTTGGCGTCCTTTGGTCAGGAGGCCGCCTACAACAACTAACGGCCATGCCCCCTTCCAGCCCAAGGGCGGGCCAGCGGACGGTTGGGTGGCGATTTGGTGCAGTCGTTCAGTGCTCTGTTTCAGGCCGATTGGGAAGCACCAACGACGCTCATCAGTTGCCGGGCGAGGCTGCCGTTTTCGGCTACTTCGATGTGTTCGAGCTCCAGCCATCGCTGCATCTGGCGAAGTTCGCGGGCGAGTGCCCGGGCTGTCGGATTTGGCTGCGCACCCGGCTCGAGGTGGCAGGCCTTCACCTCCAGGCACTTCGATTGACGGTTCGCTTTGAGGTCCACTCGGGCCACGATTCGGTTGTTGTGCATGAAGGGAAGTACGTAATACCCGTGAACCCGTTTCGGCGCCGGGGTGTAAATCTCTATCCGATAGAAGAAGTCGAAGAGCCGCTGAGTCCGGCTCCGATCCCAGATAAGGTTATCGAAAGGGCTGAGCAGGGCCGTCGCCTTCAGATCTGCTGGGGCCTCCGTCCCAGGGCACATGAAGGCCGGGTCTTTCCAGCCTTCGACAATAACCGGCAACGCTTCGCCGGAATCAACCAGTTCAGCGATTCGCGGCCGCACGTCAACCAGTTTGAGTCGGTAGTAGTCCATCAGGTCCTTCGCCGTGGCCACGCCCAGTGCGCGCAACGCGGCACGGACCATGTCACGGTGGGCATCCGCACGGGCGAGGCCGGGTGCTTCAAGGACGTGCGCGGGAATCACTCGTTCCGCAACGTCATAAACTCGCGCAAAATTGCGACGTTCCTTCACCGCGAGGCG
>JANPDX010000224.1:0-3361 GCA_031431695.1 Dehalococcoidia bacterium | reverse complement strand
TGGCGCGCAGGCGCTGCAGGGCGAGCAGCAGCTCTTCGAGGGCGACCGGGGCGGTCAGAAATTCTTTGGCGCCGGCGCGGAGGGCTTGGAGAATCGATTGACCGTCGCCGCGGGCGCTGACGGCGAGGATCGGCATCTGCGGGTATTCCATCGTCAGCTGTTGAATCAGCTGGAGGGCTTTGCTGTGATCCGCGTCCAGCGTGATGACGACCGCGTCCGGGGCGGACTGCCGGGCGACGTCGATGAAAAATTCATAGCGCGAGCACTCGGCTTCGAGCCAGACCGACTCCACGCCAAGGAGCAGGTTTCGCAGGGGTTCGCGCGTCAAGTCGGAGGGATCGACAATCGCGATTCGTTGAACGTCCTTCATGATTTCACCTGGTAACACACGTTAGGGGAGACTGTCACATCGGCGAGCCGGTGGCGTCAGCCTCCGGATACGGAGTCAGGGGGCTTACGCCCCCCGCTCGCCAGCATAAACGCAAGAAGCCCACGGGGACTCCCGCGGGCCTCCATGCCCATCCTGACTCTTTCGAGTCAGGTGAACCGCCTCAATTCCATGAGGCGGCGCGTTCATCTTTAGAAACATAGGTTATTTTTTGGCTACTGGCGGCCCGGTCCAAAAGAAACTGGCGCCAAAGTCGCACGATTGGGAAGTGCCGACGTCGGAATCGCGGGGGCGAGATTCGGCGCCTGACCGACTGTGACGGGCACCGATTCCAGCTCGATGGCTATGCGGTTCGGCATGGGAGCGGGACTGCCGCTCTGGACCCGCTGCACGGGGATCGAAGTGCCGAGCGGGAACGATGGAACTGCACAGCTGCCGTTCGCGCAACCGTTGCGTGGAGCACAGTTTCCGTCGCCGCACGGATACTGGCCGATATTGGCCGCGTGACGGTGCGCCGCCTGGTAGTGGTGCGGGTGGAAGATGACGTTGCGCGGCCCACGCGGCGCTTCGATGATCCCTTCGAGGAACAACTCGTAATCGTCGGGAACGCGGCTTTCGCGGCCGGGCAGGTACTTGGCGATCTTCGTGCAGTCGATCGGGTCGACCAGCCGTGCCGTGACCAGAATGATGAGTTCTTGTTCGATTTCGTTATAACTCTTTGAAGTGAAGGCGGCACCGAGGAACGGAAGATCACCAAGGACCGGGACACGGCTGATCGTGGCGTTGACGGCGTTCTGGGTCAGGCCGCCGATGGCCAGCGTTTGTCCATCTTCGATCTGCACCGCGACGCGGGCGCTGCGGCTCCGGAAGCCCTTAATTGCGGTTGGTGATATTCCGGGAATGTTGAGACTTAGGGACTCGTCAACGTCGCTAATCTCGGGGTTGACTTCGAGGTGGATCTTCCCGTTGCCCAGGACGATGGGAAGGAAGTTTACGGTGGTGCCGAATTGCTCATAGCTGACGCTCGGCGCGCCCTGGCCCGAACTGGTGAGGATGGGCACTTTGCCGCCGCTAACGAACTGGGCGGGACGACCGCTCAGGGTCACCACCGTGGGATTGGCGTAAATCTTCGCCAGCGACTCCGTGCTCAGGGCCTGCAGGAACGCCTGGAACCCGTTCTTGTTGTTGAGAATGCCGAAGGGGAGGTTGCTGGCGCCAGTCTGGGTCAATGCGGACCCGGCGCCTCCCACTGCGGGGGTGAGCGCGTTGGTGAACGCGAATGGCCCGCCGAAGATGCTCGCCGCGAAGGCGTTTTGACCGGTGCTGGCCCAGCTAAAGCTCATGTTGCGAATTTCGGAGCGGTTGACCGACGCGATGATGACTTCCAGCTGGACCTGCTGCACGCCGCCGATCTGGATGTTGTTGATGACGTTGGCGCCGAACAGGTTGGTCGCCGCCTGCTGGACCACACGGCCGTCGGTGTTGGTCAGCACGTAACCGGTCAGAATGACCGTATTGTCCCCGTTCGTCGAGTTGACCTGGACCGACCCGGTGGGGACGACCTTGGCCAGCACGTCGCGGAGCTCCTTGACGCGGTCGCTGATGACAACGACATCAACGAATTCGTCTTTATCCTTCATGTTGGTCAAAGTGACACGAGCTCGGCCTGGCGCGATCGCCTCAAACAGGACCTTCTTGGGCTCGTTGGCCACCCCCGACACGTTGATCGCTTTGGGGTTGTTGTTTACGACCCGTTTCAGCGGTTCGTTGCTGGTGTGGATGTGGGTGGTGCCGGGGGTCATCATGACCACGGTGGGCGTGTCATCTTTGTTGGGTTGCTCCTGGATCAGATTCACGGGAGTGACATTCTGAGCGGAAGCGACATAGACGCTGACGAGAACCACAAGCCCCGCGAACAGCGTGGACCAGGCGAACAGACGTGGTACGGGATTGGTGCGGTGCATCCTTTCACCTCTTTTGAAGATGTGCAGGGTGAGTCATATCACCCACTGCGAAACCAGGTGATTGCAGTCATCACGCTCCGCGTGATGACATCACCCTACACAACGAAACCTATTGGCTCGTTTCGCTCCATCCGCCTGATGGCAGCGATTTGTTTTATTCATGCAAGCCCAGGGGTGAGGTACTCCGAACCCCTGGGATGCTTCCGTAACATCCCAGGGGCTCGGAGCACCTCACCCCTGGGCTTTCTCGTCGGTTAAAGATCGTTTTGCTTCAGCGACGGCTGAGCAGGCGCCGGCTGTGTGTTGCCCTGCTCCAGCGGCTCACCGAATTCGTTCGTCTTGGTGGTGATCGTCGTCTGCCGCGGGCCGTTGATGATCGTCAGCGTGCTGCTGTAGGTCTTCGGTTGCGGCTCGCTCGGCTTGTTGACCGCCTTCGAGTCCACCGGCGGGGTCTTCGCGACCACCACGTCCGGGGCTTGCTGGACCTTCGGTTGAGGGGCCGGTGCGTTCTTGCCAGCGATTTGCTCGAAGGTCTTCTTCCTCTGTTCCGGTGGTGTTCTGGACGTATCGCCAGGCGTCCGCAACGACAGGCTCAAATCGCCCATCGCCTTGGCGCCGGTCAGCGTCTGCACATCACCAGGCACCAGAGCGACCGTCACGACCGAGGCCTGGGAGGCGATGCCCTCGGTACGATCGAGCTTTTCGTTTGCGGCCAGCACCATCGTGTCTTCCAGAAGCACCAGCACATAAGACTGGTTGGGATCGGGGCTGTTGGAGCGGACCGTCAACAGCACGTTCACGCGCGAGCCGGGCAGGGTCGCGAACCCGTGAACGCTGGTTTCGAGGTTCACCCGGATCGCCACCGCATTGTGGCCTTCCGGAGTCGGCAGCTGCTCATTGGCGCCGTACATATCCGAGTGAGTGATATGATCACCCTTGCGGAGCCCCCTCTTCATCCGCTTCTCTTTGAGTCCCTCCAATTCCTTGACCGCTCCTTCCGGGACATCCC
>JANPDX010000223.1:0-2254 GCA_031431695.1 Dehalococcoidia bacterium | reverse complement strand
GGTCCGAACGGATGATCCCCGTACCTCCGAATCCATCCGATCGGTCGAAGGCAGCGGGCCGTGCCGGGCAGAGCATGAGCGGCGGCTGCTTCGGCAGCGAAAGGTGTCACACATGAAACGGCTCATTCTTCTCGGCGCGATCCTTGGCGCCCTCGTTCCCAGCGCAGCCCTGGCACATCAGGGCGGCGATGCTGGCGGTTGCTCCGCGCAGGGCCACTGGCTCCATGACATCAGTCAAAACCCTGCGACGTACGGAGCCGCTCTCGGCGTGCCCGGCGCGCGAAACCTCGGCGAAATCGCAAGCGCCTTTGCGCCGCACGGCGTCCTCGCGGGGCTCATCGAAACTTTCGAGCACGTTGAGTTCTGTTAGTCGTAACGAAGGCCTGGTTCGCGGGGGCCTCGTTACCGCGCGAGTCCCTCGCGTACGGCCCAAGCAGCCGCCGCTGCGCGGTTCTCGACGCCGAGCTTATCGAGGATGTGGCGTAGGTGGCTGGCCACCGTCGGCATGGCGAGGAAAAGCGCCTCGCCGATCGCCCGGTTCGAGAGCCCTCCAGCGACGAGCTTGAGGATCTCTTGCTCCCGCTCCGAGAGCCCGACGGCGGCCGCGTTCACCGTTGGGTGAACGTCGTTCGGGAGCCAGGAGCGGGGCACTTCGTTTGCGGGCATCGTCTCGATGAAGAACTCCCGCATTGCCTCCTGAGTCGCTGCTGAAAGTGGGATCAGGTCCGGCCCCCGGTCAATGATCAGCTTCGCACCCGGGATGGCCCTCGCAAAGGACTCCGCGACTTCGATCGAGTGCTGAAACGCTGACGCTGCTTTATGGATGATAAGAGTGGGGACCTTCAAACGCCTCACGTCGTCCGTGATATCCCACTGCGCGAGTGTGCTGAATATCGCACCGAACCCTTCCTGATCGTTGGTGTTCTTGAAGTGGTCCACCCAATCCCGTGACACGGGTTGGCCCGGATTAGCGCCCCAGGAGCGAATGAAGGCTTCGGCGAACCACTCCCAGTCCATATCGAGTGCCGCTCGCCACGCCTTCGGCCGACCTTCTTCGGCCCATCCATGCGCGAACGGCGAATTGAGCACCAGGCCTCGGACCTGTTCCGGACGTTCGAGCGCGAGGCACACGGCTTCGAATTGGCCGAACCGATTCGACATGACGTGGAACGACGTGAAGCCCAGATGGTCTACGACAGCCAGGCAATCGCTCACGAGGACTTCCGGGGTGACCGCTGTTCCACGGCTCGAACTGCCGGTGCCGCGTCGTTCGTAAAATCCACGCCGGAAGTCCGCAAGCAACGGGGCGACCTCCATCCCGGTGTAGCCCAGAGTCACTCCGAGCGACGGCACGCCCATCAATGGCGGACCGTGCCCTGAACCCGTGTACGCGATGCTCGCCCCATCGATGGAGCGCGCGTACTGGATCGGCGGGGTGTTCATCAGGCGAGGCCCTGGCGCCGCGCGTTGTCCACAGCCTCTATCCGGCCAGCCACGCCGAGCTTCGCCGCGATGTTCGCCAGGGGCGCCTCGATGTGCCCGATATCCATGAACAATTCGCTCGCGGCCTGCCGAGCCGTCCGCCCGCCCGCCAACAGCCTCAGTATCGCCGACTCTCGCTCGGTCAGTCCGTAGGCTCGCATGTCGAACATTCTACATACGGCCGCAATAACTGGGCGCTCCGGCTGAGATGAGTAGCGTTCCCGCTCTCCCAGGCCTGGGAGCGAGGGCGTGGGAGTGAGGGACTGCGTAAACTCCCAGCGATGGCCGCAATCCTCTTTGGGCTTGGCGCGGCGCTCGCGTGGGGAACTTCCGACTTCCTTGGCGGGCGCTTCACCACCAGGTATCCCGTCCTGACCGTTGGGCTGGTTTCGCAGGCCACGGGCTTTGTCCTTGTTGCACTGGTCGCGCTCTTCATCCGTCCGGAGTTCCGGGCAGAACCGCTGATGTGGGGCCTTGCAGCAGGCTTATTCACGAGCTTCGGCGGTATGGCCCTCTACCAGGGCCTCGCGACCGGTGATTCGGCGGTCGTCGCGCCGCTTTCGGCCTGCGGCGCCATCGTGCCCGTGGTGTTCGCGTTTGCTTCGGGCGATGCACCGTCCAGCGTCCAGACGGCCGGAATCGCGCTGACCTTCGCCGGAGTCATCCTCTGTTCCTTGCCCCGGGAAGGCGTGCATTTTGCTTCAAGCCACCACCTGCGACCGATGGCGTACGGCCTTGGCGCAGCGATTGGCTTCGGACTGTTCTTCGTTTT
>JANPDX010000222.1:0-2393 GCA_031431695.1 Dehalococcoidia bacterium | reverse complement strand
GAATCGGCACGGACCGGCGCGAAGGTGGCGTTGCCGTTCGCCAGCGACAAGGCGAAACCGATAGACCACTGGCTCATCTGATTTCGGATTGGGGATTTCGGATTGGGGATTTGGGTGGACGCTTAACCCGGCGTTTCGCTGGTTGAGCGACCGAATGGGTGACAGCCGCTACATTTAGTCGCAATGGGCTGGATTCAATCGTTGTTGTCGTCGCCGGCGCGGCAGGCGCTGGGCTGGACGGTGCTCGGCATCCTCGGCATCGGGATGGCGGCGGGAGGCGTCTGGTTCCTGACGGATGACGGCGGAGGGACGAAGCTCGCCGACGCGGGTGGAACGACTCCGACAGCGACCGCCACGGCAACGCCGGAACGCACCGCAACCCCAAGGCCAACAATTTCACCTTCGGCGACGCCTTCGCCCACGGCAACTGAAACCGCGACGGCCACGCCGACTCCTGTCCCGGTCACGAACACTGGCACGGGCGGGAGCGGGGCGAACAACAACAGCCAGGCGCCCGCTCCGACGCCGACGCCGACGCCTGCCCCCACCGAGCCGCCGGTAGTAGCGGGAGGGGCCTACTGCCCGAACGACAGCTCCAGCTCGCCGCCGAATAGCGTCATTGGCATATTTACCATTGGCGGCGCGCCGGCACCCGCTGGCTCGGTTGTCAGCCTTGCGTTCGATGGGGTGATCGGTCCAGGCCGACCGACATCAGCGGCTGGCGGGTATCGCGTGGACTACTTCGCCGGGCCCGAAGCCTGTGCGAACCGCGTCGGCGCGGCTATCTCGGTGGTCTACAACGGGCAGTTCTACCCGACAGGCCACACCATCGGAGACAGCCCGGGCGGGCCGGTAGTGAAGACCGTCGCGGTTCCGTAAGGGTGTGGGAGATCGCGAGCTCAGGCATCGCCGTCGAGAGCCAGGAGGTCGATTCCGGCGTTCTGGAAGTCCTTCACGTTTGCAGTCACGAGAGGCAGCTGTCGATTGGCGGCGATTGCGGCAATAAGCGCATCCGGAGTGTGCAAAACGATACCGCGCCGTGCGAGATCGTAGCGAAGTGAGCCGGCGCGGACTCCGTCCTCGCCGTAAACGGGATAGATGGTCAACTCTCGAAGCAGTGCATCCCAATACGGTCGTTCGGCGGCATGGGCGCCAGCAAAAGCCTCGGCCACATTAACCGGCGTGGTGGCCATGGTGTCGCCGCGGGCCAACGCAGACTCAATCCATTGGCGAACGCGCGGCCGGCCCCTGAACTGCTGGATCAGCACCGTTGTGTCGAGGAGATAGTCGGCCACCTACTGAAGCCTGTCCCTCGTATCCCACGTCGCCCGCTCCGTCCGCACCCATTCGGCAACTCCACCCGGACCGTCCCATTCCGGATGAGGTTCCTTTGGCGCGTCGGCGAGCGCCGCGAAGGCTGCTCGAAGGCGCTCTTGCTTGAGTCGCCTCTGTATCAATTCGACGATTTCCGCGCTCTGGTTGCGCTCGCCAACGAGCTGCTCGAACTCTTCAGCAAGCTCGCGAGGGAGAGTAATGTGCCGGCGCACCATGTCAGTCATCGTAACACCCACTCCGAACGTCATTATAACACACTGCTTCTGCACGCCAGGTGCCCTGCAGCGTGAACCACTTGCGGGTAGGATTGCACCGAAGGAGTCCACCATGCCAGACCTTGCCTTTGCCAAAGTGAACTTTCGCGTCCGCAACCTCGATGCGGCCGTGGCCTACGCGACCGGTACGTTGGGCGCGACGTTGCTACGCGCGCGTTCGCCAATTTCGTTCGGAGAGATGGCGATGGTGCAGTTGGGCGGACTGGTCATGGAGATCATCGCGCCTTCGAGCCCCGATAGCCCGCTCGCGCAGCTGATCGATAAGCGCGGCGAGGGCATCGATTCCATCGGGTTTACTGTCCCGGATGTCTTGCAGGGTTCGACCGATGTGGAAGCGGCTGGTGGACGGATGATCGGCAGCCAGGGCGGAACGGACGGCGACATCGCATGGCTCCATCCAAAAAATCCGCTCGGGCTTTCGCTCGAACTGTTGCGACGGGACTTCTGGAGTGAGGCCGTGGAGGCGCGGTAGGCGGCTCAGGGAGCCAGTTCGAGCACGTCCGCGCCGGTGATGACGAAGCCTTTCACGTTCGCGGTGACAATCGCCGCTCTCCGTTGCATGGCGGCCGCGGCAATCAGCGAATCCGCGACCTGAAGTTGGCGCCCACCGCGCGCCAGGTCGTAACGCAATCGCCCGGCAACGACGGCATCACGGTGCTCAACCGCAACGACCATGAGCGCGTCAAAATACTGGCTCCAGACGGCGAGTTCGCGCGTATGCGCTCCCGCGTAAATCTCCGAGACCGAGATGGCGCTGGTCATCAGTTCGTCGTCATTCGCAAT
>JANPDX010000221.1:0-1999 GCA_031431695.1 Dehalococcoidia bacterium | reverse complement strand
GCAAGCCGGCGTCCTCACGGACATTCTGGACGATTTATCGTCAACTCCAGCTGCAAAAACTGGTGGGCCCGGAGAGATTCGAACTCTCGACAAATGGATTAAAAGTCCACTGCTCTACCGGCTGAGCTACAGGCCCACGCTCTTGTCCTCCGTGCCAATCCCGCCTTCGCCCACGGCGAGGGGCCCCTCGGCCAGCACCCGTCTAGATTACCAGACTCTCTCCTTTGGTTACCTCAAGGGTTGCGGGTACCTCACCCCAATTGGTCCATCGTCACGTCCGGCCGTTAAGCGATCCCCGCCGCCCGCGCTCCCACCCCCTGTGATGGGCAGCCGACGTTCGCGAGTTTCACCCGCCACAGGAGTACTATCTGCCCGCAATACCGAGGAGGTACCAGCATGCTCAGCCAGGCAAACTACGAAACAATCCAGATTGAGAAAGACAACGGTGTCGCCGTTCTCCGTCTCAACCGGCCCGAACGGCTCAATGCCGTCAACGGCGCCATGCACTCAGAACTCATGTCCGTCTTCCTGGACGTCCAGGCCGACCCCGAGATTCGCGCCGCGATTCTGACTGGCGCCGGGCGCGCCTTTTGTGCCGGGGGCGACTTCGGAGGCGGTTCCGACATGCGCAGTAAGAGCGGCCTGACGATGATGCAAGAGGCCCGCCGGATCGTCGATAACCTGCTGGACTGCGAGAAGCCCATCGTCTCAGCCGTGAACGGCGCCGCCGCCGGCCTCGGAGCAACCATTGCCCTGCTCTGCGATGTCGTGATTGTTGCCCGGAATGCCCGCATTGGCGACCCACACGCGAAAATGGGCATCACCGCCGGCGATGGTGGCGCGGTCATCTGGCCCCTCCTCGTCGGAGTCAATCGCGCCAAGTACATGTTGATGAGCGGTGACCTGATCTCCGCGGACGAGGCATTTGCAATGGGGCTCGTCAACAAGGTCGTCGATGAAGGAGAGTCCTTCTCCGAAGGCATGATTGTCGCCCGCAAGCTCGCCGCTGGCGCGCCTTACGCGGTCCAGACATCGAAGGCCGCCGTGAACAAGTTCATCAAGGCCGTCTCGAACATGGTCTTGCCGTATTCCCTCGCCGTCGAAGAACTGTCCATGAGGACCGCGGACCACCGCGAGGCCGTCGCCGCCTTCCAGGAAAAGCGCGAAGCCCACTTCACCGGGCAGTAGCGCGAACCTTCCCGAAGGGCGACGGATACTTGGTGACTGCTCCCCCGAGCGTCCACGGTACAGGAACGAAGAAGCACAGTGTTCGGTGGCAACAAAAGGTGCGTGGTCGGGCAGAATTCGCGGCCACTAAAACGCGCCCAGCGACCGGCGCAGCGAGAAAAACCGATGGCAGGAAACGCTGGTCCGGGGCGCTCGAAGATCGTCGAGAAGGTGGTGCGGCACAGCCGGGCCTTCGGCTCTGCTCCACCAGCAGTTTTCCGGGCCTCCCGGCCCCAGCGCCCGCTGAGGGGCGCGACTCCGGGTCGTCAGAGGCGAGTGCGGAAGCGCTCGCTCGGGTCCCCCGCGAGGCACGAGTCGTTGCCCGAGTTGCGCCATGCCGGTCGCGCTTGATGGTTGGGTGAGGGCATTCGTCCGTAGTCGCGGCGCTCCGTCGCCGCTGGCGGCATGCCGCCAAACGGGTGTTCGTCAACAGCGGGTAGCGGGTACGCCCGACCAGTAGCCCTATTGCTCCCGCCAGAGCAACGACCAAACGCGGGTCGGCTCATCGAATCCACGCAGCGGATGGAAGCCTCTATCCTCAAAGAGCAGACCCTTCCCGGCCACAAGTTCGCGCACAACATTCGAAACAAGGACCTCTCCGCCCTGCGCCAGCGCCAGGATCCGCGCCGCCGTTATCACCGAGGACCCAAAGAGGTCGCCATCTTCGGCAATTGGCTCACCCGCGTTGATGCCCACCCGGATGCGGAAGCCCTCGGGCAGAGCCGAGCGCCCGGAAGAGAGCTGCCGCTGTAACGCGGCCGCGCAGTCAAGG
>JANPDX010000220.1:0-6583 GCA_031431695.1 Dehalococcoidia bacterium | reverse complement strand
CCTTCGCGGACCTCGCAAAGCCCGGCGTTCGCCTCGTGCTTGCTGGACCAGATGTCCCGATTGGCCGCTATTCCCGTGGCATCTTGAGCAACGCCTCGAAGATGCCCGGCGGTATATCCAGCGATTTTTCCGGGAAGGCATTGGCGAACCTGAAAAGCAACGAAGCCAACGTCCGCGCGGTACTCACCAAGATTCAGCTTGGCGAAGCCGATGCTGGCATCGTCTACACCACTGACGCCGCCATCGCCCCCAACGATGTGAAGCTGGTCGAAGTACCGGCCGCCTTCAACGTCGTCGCGCAGTACCCGATCGCCGTAACAAAAGGTGCTAGGAATGCGGCGGTCGCAAAAGCCTGGGTTGCGTTCATCCTCAGCGCTGAGGGACAGGCGATCCTGGCGAAGTATGGCTTCGGCAAGCCGTAATGCGAGAATTGCCGTGTGCTTAGCCTGGACCGTGCCACCACTGCCACCGTCGTCTTCCTCGGGCTGGCCTTCGGCTTGTTCTTCGTCCTGCCTTTCGCCGGGCTAATCGACCGCGCGCTCGACGAACCGGACACCTGGGAACTCCTGCGCACCGAACAGGTCCGCCAGGCGCTGACACTTTCGCTCTGGACCTCCACGGTCACGGTCATGCTGACTTTGCTGTTCGGTACGCCAGTCGCCTATCTGTTGGCACGGGTGCACTTTCGCGGAATGTCCATCGTCGATGCCTTCATCGATCTGCCGATTGTCCTGCCCCCGACCGTCGCCGGCGTCGCCCTGCTTACCGCCTTCGGCCGCCGGGGCCTCATCGGCGAACCCATCGAAAGCTGGACCGGCTTCACCTTCGGCTTCCGGACGATCGCCGTCATCATGGCGCAATTGCTCGTGGCGGCGCCGTTCTACATCCGGGCGGCAAAGAGCGGATTCGAAGCGGTGGACGTCCAGACCGAACGGGTCGCTTACACGCTTGGGGCCTCGCGCCTGCGGGCGTTCTTTCGGATCACCGTCCCGCAGGCATGGCCTGCCCTGCTCGCGGGCATCGTCCTCTGTTGGGCCCGGGCGATGGGCGAACTGGGCGCCACGCTGATCTTTGCAGGCAACCTCGAAGGGACGACCCAAACGATGCCGCTGGCGGTCATCAGCGCCTTCGAGGGCTCGTCGCTCGGCATCGCCGGTGCGATAGCGCTTTCGCTCATACTCCTTGCGGTAGCACTCTCGGTGCTGGTCGTATTCCGCGTGGCCACGGCACGGGCGGCGCGTCGATGACGCTCGAATTCCAGATCTCCAGGCAACTTGGGGCGTTTATGTACGACGTCGAGTTCTCCGCGCACGACGAAATCCTCGTGCTGTTCGGACACTCGGGCGCGGGCAAGAGCCTCACACTCCAGTTCACGGCCGGACTGATGCGGCCAGACGAGGGACGAATTAGCCTCAGTGGCCAATCCGTTTTTGACTCGGCGGGCAAGGTTGATCTCGCCCCGCAGCAACGGCGCGTTGGCTACGTCGTACAGGAACTCGCGCTCTTCGAACACATGAGTGTCGGCGAGAACATCGCCTTCGGCCTACCGGCTGGCCGGGATAAACGCGAACGCGTCCGCCAACTCCTGGAGCTTCTCGACCTTGAAGGCTTCGAAAGCCGTCGGCCGCGGACGCTTTCCGGGGGCCAGCGGCAACGGGTGGCATTGGCACGCGCCATCGCACGGGAAGCGCCGCTGTTACTCCTCGATGAGCCGTTCAGTGCCCTTGATGACTCCTTGCGCACCTCCATGCGTAAGGAACTACTTCGCCTTCGAGCCGAACTTGGGCTGACGATCCTGTTCGTCACGCATGACCTGCGCGAGGCGCATTTTCTCGCCGACCGCGTTGCGGTGTTCGACAACGGACGCATCCTGCAACTTGGCACCCGCGAGGAAATCTTCAAGCGACCGAATTCGCGCCGCGTAGCCCAACTGACAGGCATCCCGAACGTCTGGCGTGGGGTGGTGACTTCGATAGAGGCAGGTTCGGTTTCTGTGGACATCGGCGGCATGACGCTCCATTCGGCAGTGGATGCCGCTGGTCTCACTGCCGGACGGCCGGTGGACGTGATGGTCAGGGCCGAGCGCATCAACCTCCGGCGCGACCTCGCCGCCGATCCCCGTGCGCGAAACCTGGTCGATGCCGAAGTAGTCTCCGAATTTGCCTACGGCTCGACGCACACGCTGCACCTGAAGCCAACAACGGCCGGCCCGGAAATGGAAGTCGAAATCGCCGCCCGCCCCTATGAAGTGCTGGGAATTTCCGCGCGGAAGCATTTCATGGTGGAGATCGAGCCCGGAGATATCCACGTGGTTGCGGCGGCGGAGTGAGCGAACTTCCTAAATGGCGAGCCTAACCATTGACGGACAGCGTAGACTCCCGGTGTCCGGCCAAAGGGCCATGACCGCTGCTCGAATATGGTTTGAATGGAGTTGCTGCCGCATGAAGACGAACTTCCGTGCCTCACTTCTGTTTGTGCTGGTGGTCGCCTTGCTGGCGCTCGGTGCCGCCTGCGGGGGATCTGACGATTCCGGCGATGATGACGACGCGAGCGCGGACTCGGGGTCGAGTGGCAACACGCCAAATAAGTCCAAGAAATCCGTGACCGTCCCGAAGATCAGCGACGGTGCTTATGGCTCCGGGAAGATTCATATCGAAATAACCGGCGACAAAAAGCAGACAGTTGACCTCGAAGGTGGCGGGTTTGCATCGGGTGGCGCTCTTGTGCTGACGTACGGCGACACCGAGGTGAGCAGCTTCCTGTCGTTTAGTTCCAACAAGGGCGATGAGGCCGGGGGCATGGTGATAACGACGAAACAGGTGGCTACGGCGGGTGCCTGGGGCGAAGAGTGCGACTTCACCTTCAGCGAATCCGGTGACAGCGTGAGCGGCGAGTTTACCTGCGAAAAGATCGAGGCCCTCGAAGTCGGGTCGGCCAAGTCCCACCGAATCACGGTAAAGGCAAAGTTTTCCCTGAAGCGCTAAGAGCGAGCAGCGCCAAGTCGCCGGAGACAGCCGCGAGGCATTGTCCCGGTGGATTCTTGCTCAGCCCGGGAACGTGCGCGGCGTGGGGGAGAAATGGTAGCGCGTGGGGGATTCGAACCCCCGATCTCCGCCTTGAAAGGGCGGCGTCCTGGGCCTCTAGACGAACGCGCCGCGCAAGCCAGCCTATCATCCACTCACCTTTATCGGCTACCTCCGGGCGCGCGAAGTCCAGCCCCAGCGGTCGCGTAATCCTGCCCGTGCGGACCGTTCGGGCTGTCCGCTCAACGGACAGGCTACCGGTTGTGACTACGACCGTGCCCACTAGGCCCGCGCTTTACCGCCCAGGCAATCGCCCGACTCGCTGCTTACCAATCCGAAATCCGAAATCCCCAATCCAAAATCCCTACAGTCCCCGGTTGAAATCCGCGAACGAGAAGTAGTCGTTCAGGCCCGTCAGCCGGCCCGAGATCAAAAGTACGCCAACAGCTATCAACATCACGCCGCTCAGAACCTCGATCATCGGCGTATACGGCTGGATCCGCTTCATGAACCGGTTCACGTCCGAAATCGCGAGCCCGGCGATGAGGAACGGGATGCTCAGGCCCAGCGCGTACCAGGCCAACAGCCATGTACCACGGAAGGCATCGCCCGAGTCCGCGGCCAGGGTCAGAATGCTCCCGAGGATCGGCCCAACGCACGGCGTCCAGCCCAACCCGAACGCTCCACCGACGAACCCGGAACGCAGGTAGCCCACTGGCTTGTTCGTACCAACCCGCACCTCGAAAGTCCGCGCGAACAACTGTAGCTGCAGGTAACCGGCGAAACGCAGCCACACCGCGACCATCACCGTCGCAAGCAACACCAGCCGCAGCCGATCTTCCTTTAACCCTCCAACTTCGGCGAGGAAAAAGAACACGGCCGTCAGCCCGATGAGCAGCAGGCCGGACTTCAGCGGGTCGCTGCGGCCGCGCGGCGGGACAACCAGGACTCCCATGAACACCAGGACAGCGCCTGCAATGTCGCCCAATTCGCGCTTGTTATCGACCAGGAAGTACGAGCCCAACAATCCGGCAACGGCGCCCAGTGCGATGAACACCACGGAGAGGCCGGTAACGAACGCCACGGCATGGGTAAACGTGATGCGCCGATCGGCGGTGAAGTTCCCGTTCTGAATGCTCGAACCAGAGATCTGGGCGATGAAAATCGGCACCATCGGCAGAACACAGGGCGAGACGAAGGAAAGCACCCCTGCCGAAAACGCCAGGAACGGGCCCGCGGGGCCGTTGAGACTCAAACTCGAACTGGAAAGCGGCCCAATCGCGAACGCCGCGACAGGAATGAGGATGAACAAGCCGAACAAGAAGTAGAGGAACCGCCGCGATCCGACGGGCTGTCCAAGGACTGTGCGAGTGGCCATCACTCCGAATGGTACCCCCGTACCGATTGAGCCACAGTTAACCCTGTCCTACTTGAAGGGATTCTCATCCGGGTCTTTCGCTGGTGTGCTGTCATCGTCAAGGCCGAGGATCTTCCGGCGCGCCACCTCGTACGTCACCTTCGCGCGCGATTCCCGGTTGAGCAGCCCCTTCAAGGCGTCAGGCCTCAGCACCTCATCGCCGAGGAACACGCGGTGGATGTGTTCGATCTGCTTGAACCATGCGTCCCAGGCTCCGCGGTAAAGCGCCGCGGTTGCTTCATCGACAAAGGCCATGCCACCCTCCAAACAGGTTCAAGCGCGCGGAAATGTTACGAAACTGGCAAGAATCCGGATAGCAAACGAGCAGGGCGGATGCCCTGCTCGCTTTCCTGGTTTTGGTAGCGCATAGGGGATTCGAACCCCTGATCTCCGCCTTGAGAGGGCGATGTCCTGGGCCACTAGACGAATGCGCCGCAACGCTCAGGATAGCCTCGCAACTCCCCAGCGGGCAAGATTGCGGCACATGAAGCCGCCATCAACGACCAACCACCGCCGCTCCCCGCCCCCGCGCACGGGAGAGGAGACGGACGTGAGGAATCGACGGTTCGCGAAGCACGCGCAGCTACTCGTCCTTGCCTTCTTCCTTCTCCCAATCCTCCTCCCTGCCTGCGGTGACTCCAACGGAAGCGACTCGAACGCCGCACCGCTCACGCCCGAACTCCGGCGAGTGCTGGAACAGGTCGCCGCCATCCGCCAATTGCCCGCCCCCAGTGACCTCCGAGCGGGAACCGTGGCGCGCCGGGATGCCGCGGAGCGGATCGAGGAAACGCTCACGGAAGCCGACCTCACGGCCTTCGCCCACCTCACGACGTTGTACCGCCTGCTGGGGCACCTGGGCCCGGACCAGGACTACCACTCCGTCTATCGCGCATTCATCGGCGATGCCGTCATCGGCTTCTACTCGCCACCCGATAAGGAGTTCTTCATCGTCACGGACAGCGACCGTATCGGTTTTGAGTCCCTGAACCCCCTGGAGCGGACAACCCTGGCCCACGAATTCACGCACGCGATCCAGGACTCGAACTTCGACCTCCAGGCGACTTTTGCAAGCACGGGCGATGACCTCGACTGGACACTCGCGCTGATTTCGGTGGTGGAAGGCGACGCGGTCATCACCGAAGGTCTCTGGGCCCGCGAGTTTGCGTTGCGCCAGACCGCGGATCGAGCACTGCTGGCGGGGCTTTCACGCTACGCCCCGGTTCCGGCGTCCATTGAGCGCGAATTCCGGTTCCCTTACACCACAGGGGCGGAGTGGGTCAGCATCGTCCGGTCCCAAGGTGGCAACGAGGCCATCAACGCCATTCTCCGAGGGAAAAGGTTAACCACCGCCGAGATCATTCATCCGAACCTGTACGACGCCGGATTCCAGCCGGAATCCGTGACGCTGCCCGACCTCACGTCCGCGCTCGGTGCAGGCTGGCAGCACGAATCGGGCGGCGCGTTCGGCGAATTCCAACTGCGGAACTACCTCCAGCTACGGCTTGCGGCACTCCCTGCCGTGACCGCCGCGAGCGGCTGGCGCGGCGACCGTTATGACGTGTACGCCAGCGGAACGAAGGCGGTCGCGGCGTTCGGCATCAGGTTCGCCTCTTCGGCCGAGGCTCAAGAATTTGTTGCCGCCCAGGACACGCTGCTCAAGGAGTCCGGCGCCACTGCAACATCGACTGGCGAGGCTACCATCAGCGAACTCGCCGACGGCCGAACGACCATCCGTCGCTCAACGACCGGCCCTGACGTCCTCTTTGTCATCGCCTCGGACCGTGCAACCGCCGAAGCGGCATACAAGGCGATCGCCGGCAGCTAGCCGCGCCCCACTCCATTTCACGGCGGGGCCGGGGGTGACGCTACACCGGCTTGCACACATCGCATGCGGCGAACCCTGCCGCGATTGCATCCGCCGAGCTTTTGAACCCGTGAATATTCTCCGGGTCGCTATCCTCGATCCCCGTGCAGGCAGGCAGGCAAAACTCCATCGAATCACGCTGCCCAACGAAGCGCGGCGCATGCTGAATCCAGTCCAGCCGCTCGGCCGTCATGCCCTCCATCTTCAGCACGCGTCCCTTCACGACGGGCCCGCCCGCCGAGTACTTGCCAAGCGTCCAATCCGAATGCACCACGCGGT
>JANPDX010000219.1:0-4189 GCA_031431695.1 Dehalococcoidia bacterium | reverse complement strand
GATTCGAAGTGAAGTTCGACCCTACCAAAGAGACCCTGCCGCTCATCGGTTCGAAAGAAGGCATCGGCCATATCGCGCTTTGCTTCATCGACCCCGGCGACATTGCCCTCGTGCCGGATCCGGGCTACCCGGTGTACGAGGTGGGCACGATGTTCGCGGGCGGTACCAGCTACAAGCTCGATTGCACCCGCGAGAGTGGCTGGAAGCCCGACTTCGACGCCATCCCGAATGACGTGGCCGACAAGGCGAAGATCATCTGGCTGAACTACCCGAATAACCCTACCGGCGCGGTCGCTGACTTCGACTTCTTTGAGCGCGCCGTCTCCTGGGCGAAGAGGCATGACGTCGCGATACTGCACGACAACCCGTACTGCGACGTTGCCTACGACGGCTACAAGCCCATCAGCATCTTCCAGGTGCCGGGCGCTCGCGATGTGGCCGTCGAGTTCAACTCGTGGTCGAAGATTTACAACATGACGGGCTGGCGAATCGGGATGGTCGTCGGCAACCCACAGATGGTTGACGCGCTCATGCGGGTGAAGTCGAACATCGACAGTGGCATCCCTCAGGCCATCCAGAAGATGGCCATCGAGGCCGTGTACGGCCCCCAGGACTGCATCGATGAGCACAACGCCATCTACCAGCGCCGCCGCGACCGGATGGTCGAGGTGCTGCGTAAGGTCGGCCTGGAAGTCGATACTCCGAAGGCCTCGCTCTATGTCTGGGCGAAGCTCCCGGACGGCGTAACCAGCGCTGACTACGCGGCCCGGCTCATCGACCAGACCGGTGTCGTTGTGACACCCGGCCGCGGCTACGGTCTCAATGGCGAAGGCTACATCCGCCTCAGCGTCACCACCCCGGACGACCGCATGGAAGAGGGACTGAGGCGCATCGAGGCCTGGGGCAAGTAGGCGGCCGCCGTCCCGAAATCGAAAGTGAGTACAATGTGCTCACAGGGTGGCGAACGTATGAGAGTGAACTTGATCCGGATTGGAAATTCGCGAGGTGTGCGGATACCGAAACCGCTGATCGAAGAGATTGGACTCGGCGGTGGTGTTGAGATGTCAGTCGAAGGGTCTGCCCTCGTCCTGCGGCCAGCCAGTCACCCTCGCGCCGGGTGGGCCGAAGATATGAAACGCATGCACGAAGCTGGTGATGACGTTCTCCTGGATGAATTCGTGCCAACTGAGTTCGACGAGACCGAATGGGAATGGGACTAGAACGATTCGAGGTCTACCTCTGCAACCTCGATCCAACCATCGGGAGCGAGATACGAAAGACACGGCCATGCGTCGTCATTTCACCGGACGAAATGAACCGGCAGCTCCGGACCGTCGTCGTGGCGCCCATGACCGGAGCCATTCGATCATATCCGTCTCGCGTCGCCTGCCGTTTTGCGGATCGCGACGGTTCGATTGCCCTCGATCAGATTCGAACCGTCGACCATCGACGGATCATTCGTAAGCTTGGTGTACTTTCCGAGGACGAGGCCAACGAGGTGCTGAACAGGCTTGCTGAAATGTTCGCCAGGTAGTTCGGGCGCTTTGCCTGGGCATCTCGAAGTGACTCCGGCGTGATACCATTGACCGCGTGAAGAACCAGTACACGGCGATTATCGAAGATGGCGGCGATGGCTGGTTTTGGGCTCGCTGCGCCGAGGTTCGTGGAGCCAACGGCCAGGGACGGACACCTGAAGAGGCCAAGGAAGACCTCGCACTGGCGATAGAGCTGATGCTTGAGGTCCTTCGCGAACAGGCCGAAGAAGAAATGAGCGCGACTGCGTTCAAAGATGTCGTTTACGCCGGTTGAAGCGCAGCGCTCTCATTCGGCATTTGACAAGAGAAGGATGCGAGCTGTTCCGCGAAGGGAGCAATCACTCCATCTACCGTAACCCTGCCACGCGCAAACAAGAGGCGGTTCCGCGTCATTCGGAGATTGGTAATCTCCTCGCAAAGGGAATTTGCCGGGCGCTGGGCGTTTCTAACCCACCCGGTTAATCTGGAGTCGCATGCCACCCAAACTCCATTCAACTAAACCCGTCGCCAACAGGGCCTTCCTGGCTTAGCTCCTGGCCCGACGCTCTCGAAGAGAGTCCGGCGTGATACCGTGGATCGCGTGAAGAACGAGTTCACCGCGATTGTCGAACCTGCTGAGGAAGGCGGTTTCTGGGCTTATTGCCTGGAGGTCCCCGGGGCCAATGGTCAGGGTGAGACCGTGGACGAGACGCTCGATGATCTCGGGGCGGCAATCGAGTTGATGCTTGAGTACCTCCGCGAAAAACGAGGCGGCGAGGCATCTGCTCAAGCTCAGAGGAAAGTCGTAACCGTCGTCGCTTGAAGCGAGTCAACCTCATCCGGCACCTTGGTTCGCACGGTTGCGAACTTGATCGAGAAGGATCCCGGCACTCCATTTGGCTCAATCCAGCAACCGGTGAAACCGAGGCCGTGCCACGCCATCAGGAAATCAAGAACTACCTGGCCCGGAAAATCCGTCGCGGACTATCGGTGCCCGATCCACCCGGTTAATCTGGAGTTACATGCCAGCCAAGCTCCATTCCACCAAACCCGTCGTCGATCGAGCCTTCCTGGTGGCCGCCGATTTGCCCAAGGCGTTGCTTCCGGCCGAAGAGTCGCTCCAGGAACTCGCGGAGCTTGCCAAGACGGCGGGAGCCGATGTCGTAGGCTCATGTACCCAAAAGCTGGAGCACCCCAACGTCGCTACCTACATCGGCAGCGGCAAGGTGGACGAAGTCGTCGAAGAGCGCAAAAGGCTGGATGCGAACGTCGTCATCTTCGATGACGAGCTATCGCCCTCCCAGCAACGAAACCTCGAGCGACTCCTCGGCGTGAAGGTCATCGACCGCACCGCGCTCATCCTCGACATTTTCGCGACACGGGCCCAAACCCGCGAAGGCCGCGTCCAGGTCGAACTCGCGCAGATGCAGTACCTGTTGCCGCGCCTCGCGGGACAGTGGGCCCACCTCGAGCGCATGGAAGGCGCCATCGGCACCCGCGGTCCCGGCGAAACCCAGATCGAAACCGACCGCCGCCTTATCAACCACCGCATCTCCAAACTGCGGCGCGACCTGAAGGAGGTGAGCACGCAGCGAGAACTCTATCGTCGTCGGCGTGCGCGAAACAACGTTCCCGTCGTTGCCCTCGTGGGTTACACCAACGCCGGGAAATCCACGCTCATGCACGCGCTCTCAGGCGCGGATGTCCTCGCCGAAGACAAACTCTTTGCCACCCTCGACCCGGTCACGCGGCGGCTTGGCCTGCCCTCTGGGGAGGTTGTCTTACTCACCGATACCGTCGGCTTTATCCAGAAGCTTCCAACGCAGCTCGTGGCCGCCTTCCGGGCGACTCTTGAGGAACTGAAAGAGGCGGACCTGCTCCTCCACGTCGTCGACATTTCCCACCCGAGTGCTTTCGAACAAACCCAGACGGTTGAGACCACGCTCGCCGAACTCGGTGTCGCTGAAAAACCCGTTCTGCTGGCCCTCAACAAGGTCGATGCACTGCGAAACGACGACGGTGAAGTGGTCGCGGATTACGACGAGGCCAAGGCGGTGATACTTGGGGCAGGAGCGCCACCTCGTAACGTGGTCCTTATCTCCGCAGTCAGGCCCTGGGGCATGAGTGCCCTCAAACGGCGCATCGAGGATGCGCTTGACGGTGACCTCGACGGCCTCGAGGAGGGCGACTTGGCCGAGCTGGTTGGCCGGGCCGTTTGAACCCCATCCTTCGAACCGGTACAACAACCCTATGACACAAGAACGCCCGCCCGTCCCGCTTGAACATCCCGATGGGCCACTGACCGGCTATCGGATTCTCGATTTCGCTGACGAAAAAGGCCAACTCTGCGCCCGAGTCCTGGGCGAACTCGGCGCCGACGTGATAAAAGTTGAACCTCCGCGCGATGGCGACCCCACTCGATCCAATGGGCCCTTCTTCAAAGGCGAACAGGGTGCCAACAGCAGCGTCTATTGGTGGGTGATGAACGCCGGCAAGCGGTCAATCACCCTCCAGCTGAAACTCGAGGCGGGACGCGAGATCCTGCGCAGCCTGATTGCCGGGGCCGATATCATCGTCGAAACCTGCACGCCTGGGGACTCCGCCGCGCTGGGACTCGACTACGCCAGCGTCAGCGCGGCAAACCCCGGCGCAATCCTCGTCAGCATCACCAACTT
>JANPDX010000218.1:0-4830 GCA_031431695.1 Dehalococcoidia bacterium | reverse complement strand
GCCGAAGCTCGCGCAGCGGCTCACATGCATGCCATTCGCGGCGGAGACAAGACTAAACATAATTCCATGCGTTCCGGACTGCGACAGGAACCCGATCTTCCCGTCCTTCGCCACCGGGGCGTCAGCGTTGAAGCGCACGCCTACCTTCGGCAGGTAGAGGCCCATGCAGTTCGGGCCCACCAGGTTGAAGTTCGCCTCGCGCGCCATCTCCATGAGTTGTCCCTGCAGCTTCACGCCGAGTTCTTCGCCCGTTTCGGCAAACCCGCTCGTGAAAAAGCCCGCGCCGTGCGCTTTGTTCGCGATCAGGTCCCTCAGCACATAGGGCGACACCTGCCGCGGCACGGCGACCAGCGCGTAGTCGATCGGCTCCGGGATGTCTGCCATCGACTTGAAGTTCTGGATGCCAAGGGCTTCGATGCCGGGTATCTCTTTCTCATCCAACTGCACCGAGTACAACGTTCCGCCCTGTTCCTTGAACGGCAGGTTGTTCTGGAGCCACATATATCCGGGCCCTTTGTCACCGACAACAGCGACCACCTTCGGGTTGAACATTCGGTCGAGCTTGTGACCTGGGACTGCCATGGGAGCACCTCGTGTGAGCAGCGAATTTCGCCGCAAAGGGACAAAGGAAGGAAGGTGTCGGAAAGGGCTAGCTTTCCGAGATAACGATCCGGGCATCGACGGCGAGCGCGCCATCCGGGTAGGCGAACACCGGGTTCAGGTCAAGTTCGCGCACTTCCGGGTGCTTCTCCACGAACGCCGAGACCTTCATGATCGTGTTCTTTAGCGCGTTAATGTCTGACGCTGGCTGGCCTCGCACCCCTTCGAGCACCGGGCGGCCCTTGATCTCATTGATCATTTGGTCGGCGTCTCTCTCGGCCAGGGGGACCAACCGGAACGACACGTCCTTTAGGACTTCGACCATGATTCCGCCGAGTCCGAACATGAGTACGGGGCCGAACTGCGGGTCAGTGGTCATACCAACGATGACTTCGGTGCCTTGCGGCGCCATGTGCTGCACGGCCACACCGGTGATCCGCGCGTTCTCCACGGCCTTCTTCGAGTTCGCGATGATCTCGTCGTACGCGGCCGAGACCGCTTCTTTGTCTTTCAGGTTCAGTTTCACGCCGCCGACATCGCTCTTGTGGGCGATATCTGGCGAAACGATCTTGAGCACTACCGGGTAACCAGCGGATTCGGACTGCGACTGCGCCTCTTCGCGGGTGGTCGCCAGGGTAGTGGCCGCCACCGAAATGCCCGCGTCCTTCAGTAGAGACTTGGCTTCGACTTCGTTCAGCAGCGTGCGGCCTTCGGCACGCGCCTGTGCCAGGACAGATTCAAACGACATTGGGTGCCCCTGGGTCCGGATGTGTAGGGCGGATTGTACGTGAGGCAGGCTTGGACTGTCTCAGGGCGGAACCTGGCGCCGTTCGGTTCCCGCTCAGCCTCCGAACCCGGTAAATTCTCAACATCCACGGGAGGCAGACATGGACGAACTCTTCGATGTGATTGTTGTGGGCGCCGGCGCGGCCGGCGCCGTCATCGCGGCTCGGGCCAGTGAAGACCCGCGCCGTTCCGTCCTCCTCGTCGAGGCGGGGCCAGACTACGCCGACACCTCCCAGACGCCGTTCGACCTGGTCAACAGCCACAACAACTCCTACACAGCTCACGACTGGGGCCATAGCTACCAGCCCACCGTCCTCGGCGCTTCACGGCCCTTCCCTCGCGGACGCGTCACCGGCGGTTCGAGCGCGGTGAATACGACCATTGCCCTGCGCGGCATGCCCGAGGACTACGACGGCTGGGCAGCGGTCGGGAACCCGGAGTGGGCCTGGGAAAAGGTTCTCCCCGCCTTCAACCGGCTCGAACGCGACCTCGATTTCGGCGACAAGCCCTACCATGGCGACGCCGGCCCGATCACCATTCGCCGTTACGAATGGGACGAACTCACTCGCGTCCACCAGGCGTGGCTCGAAACAAGCGACGAACTCGGCTTCCCCCGCTGCGAGGACGCGAACGATCCTGACGCCTGGGGATCAGGCCCCCATCCGATGAACAAGATCGGCCGCCTTCGTATTTCGACCGCCGTCGGATACCTCTCGCCCGCTCGCGCCCGCCCGAACCTTCGCATTCGCGCGAATACGTCCACTCGGAAGGTCATCTTCGAAGGCTCCCGCGCTGCCGGCATCGAGGTCGAAACCGATGGCCGGGTCGAGGTGCTCCGGGGGCGCCTTATTGTCATCAGTGGCGGCGCCATCCAGTCCCCCGCGATCCTCATGCGCTCCGGTGTCGGCCCGAAAGATGAACTTTCGCGGCATGGCATCCCTGTGCTGTCCGATTCGCCATCAATCGGCACGCGTCTGAGCGACCATCCTGCCCTCGCGGTCGCATGCACGATCAAAGATCCATCGCTGCTCGACCCCGACCAGCCCATCGTGCAAACGATTCTTCGTTACACGGCACCCGATAGCGACCAGCGCAACGACCTCCAGATCGAGGCGTTCTCGTTCTCGCCCAGAGGTGGCCCGCTCAACGCCTTTGCCGTTGCGGCTGTACTTGAGCAGGCGTACGGCACGGGTACGCTCCGGCTCGCGTCCGCCGACCCGTCGGCTCACCCCATCGTCGAGCAGAAGTTCCTCGAAGACCCTCGCGACCTCCGCCGCCTCGTGGCCTGCTTCCGCGACGCACTCAGGTTTGTCGAAAACGGCCCCCTCGCCGCACTCGTCGATGATCGCGTCTTCCCGTCTCCCGAACGTGAACTCACGGACGGATCGGTCGGCATCCTCCTCAAAAAGCTCGCGGCGAGCGGTTTCCACCCCTGCGCTACGGTGCCGATGGGCTCGGATGGCGCCGTCGATCAGTACGGAAGGCTTCACGGCGCCGAAGGCCTCGTCGTCGCGGACGCCTCGATCATGCCGACAGTCCCGCGGGCGAATACCAACCTCACGTCGATCATGATCGGCGAAATGGTGGGCGAATGGGTCCGCAAGCGCCCGGAGTTGTACGGCCTGTAAAGGTTCATACCACGAAGGTAGTATGAAAAGTGGTATGATCGGTGGTATGAAGGTCAAAACATCAGTCACACTTTCTGAAGAGCTCCTGGAGAAGCTTCAGGCGCGAATTGGAGCACGCGGTAACAGGTCCGAGTTCATCGAAGAGGCCGTTCAGATCCGCCTGCGCGATCTTCGTCGCGCCGAACGAGGCGCGCGCGACGCCGCTATCTACGCAAGCCTCACTCCTGAACAATTCGCGGATTCCGACGTTCTCGACTTCAGCATCGACCCGATGGAGTTGGGCGACGACGTAGAAGTTTCGGACGAGGTGCTTGTGCGGTGGGCTCGTGAGGACGCGGCCCGTGGAAAGGGGTGAATTCTATCGCCTTGAGCAGCCCACCGATGACCCCCGCAAGTTCCGAATCTTTCTGATCGTGAGTCGGCAGGAATTTGTCGACGCTCCGTTCTCCAGTGCAATCGCGATCCCTGTGTACACCAGCGGAAACGGTCTCCTCACGGAAGTACTTGTCGGTCCAGAGGTTGGCCTTCGGTACGTCAGCGTGCTTCGATGCGATCAAATCACCAGTGTCCGAAAGGATCGACTGACCCGTTTCCTCGGTCGGTTACCGGACGACCGTTGGCCCGATCTCGAACGCGCAATGGCTACAGCCTTGTCGATTCGCGGAGCAAGCATCGACCTTTGACCGGGTAACCGATTTGGCGTTTCTGCCGTTTCTACCACCGATGAAGCTCTACCACTTCAGCGAAGACCCCAACATCGCCACCTTCATCCCGCGTTCTCCGGAAAAGCGGCCCGAAGTGGCGCCGCAGGCCCTTTGTTCCTTTGTTCCTTTGCGGCTCAATCCGCCTGCCCACCATGCGCCACCGTCCCGAGTCTGCTAGTCTCCCGCCCGTCCGCGCGCTCGAACCGGCGCCGCCATGGAGGATGTGATGCAAGAATTTCAGGGCCGGGTTGCGGTGGTTACCGGGGCAGCAAGCGGTATTGGATTCGCGCTTGCGGAACGCGCGGGTCGCGAAGGCATGACGGTTGTCATGTGCGATATCGAAACCGCCGCGCTCGAAGCCGCCGCAGCCAACCTTCGAGACCGGGGCTACAAGGCCGTCGCCCGCCGCGTGGATGTGACCGTCGAAGCTGAAGTCGAATCCCTCGCCACCCACGTTTTCTCTGAATACGGCGCGGTCCACCTTCTCTGCAACAACGCGGGAGTCATGACGCGCGAAAAGCCCATCTGGGAATTCACCCCGCACGACTGGCAATGGACGCTCTCGGTGAACGTTTGGGGCGTAATTCATGGCATCCGTGCCTTCGTCCCGCGCATGCTCGCAAGCGGCGAGGAGGGCCATATCGTCAATACCGCCTCAATGGCGGGCATGATCACCGGACGCGCTGGGAACGCCATCTACGATGCCTCCAAGCACGCCGTCCTCGCCTTGAGCGAGAGCCTCTACCGCGACCTTGTCGTCCGCCAGACCCTGGTCAGCGCCTCCGTCCTTTGCCCCGGCGCGGTCATCACCCAGATCTTCGAGGCCGAACGCAACCGCCCTGCCGAACTCGATGGCGGCAAAGAGCCGGTCGTCGCTGGCGCAACCGCATTCCCGGGCGACTCCTACCCGCCTGAGGAGATGGCCAATCAGGTCTTCGATGCCGTGCGGGCTGACCGGTTCTACGTCCTCGGGGCGCAGCGCGAGATGATCGAGTGGACCAAAATGGGCCACGACCGCATGTTCGGCGACAAGAACCCGGCCGTCGCCCACCGCCTCCTCGCCATGCGCGATGCCGGGCACCCGCTTGGCATATGAACGACTACACCGACCT
>JANPDX010000217.1:0-5754 GCA_031431695.1 Dehalococcoidia bacterium | reverse complement strand
TCAATAATTGGCGTCAGCCAACCGCCATGTCGCCCAGTCTCGTGACTCACCCTACGGACCCGACGCCGCGCCAATTCCAAACACCGCCGTCAGGCCGTTGTGGTCGCTCGCGTAAAGCAGACTTCCGTCATCTCGTTTCTTTGGCTCGGCGGCAAACAGCCCGAGTGCCGAGGGCGTCCATTGCGATGTCAGGATGTAGTCGGTCCGTCCGCTGAGCGGGGGCTGTTCGCCGGCCACCGAATCCCGGCAGCATGTTTGCAGCCCTGATTGATCGAGGACATCGCTCATCCCTATGTCGAGGAACGCCTGCTGGGTGGCTGTCCCGGCGGGCTCTCCGAAGTCGCCGAGGACAATCGCCGGCCCGCTCCCCTTTTTCGCCTTGATGAAGCGCGCGAACGATGCCGCCTGCAATGCCCGCACCTTCGAATCCGTGCCGGTGAGGTGTGAGACGAACACGTCGATTTCGCCGACCGATTGCGGACCCTTGACCTTGATGTGGAGGACGCCGGGACCTTCTGCCTCCGAGGTTCGGGGATTCAGCCACGACTTTTCGTAGCCAAGAATCGGGAAGCGGTCGCTGCGCACCAGCACCAGTTCGCCTTCCTGGAACCCGACCTGCTTGGCGATCTCGGCGTTTTGCTCCTTTGAAAGGCCCACGTACCACGGCTTCACGGTGATGTAGACCGACTCGAGCTTCAATTCCTTCACCAGCCGGTCTTCGACGCTCCCGTGGGCGTTCGTCTTCGTCGCCTCGTTGAACGCCACCAGGTCTGGCTTGAACTCCTTGAGTTGCGCGATGACCAGGTCGAGTCGAGCGTCGTACGTATCCGTTGCAGTCGTGTTGGTGACGTCGAGCGAAATGGGGCTCATCAAGTTGATGAAGGCCACCCGAAACTCGGTGAGCACTGCCGGCTGGTCAGGAATCGGGCTCGCGGCCGCGGCCGCGGCCGTTGGAGTCGATGCCCGGATAATTGTGAGGTCGTCGTCCCCGCCGCAGGCGGCCGCGAGGAGCAAGGTGACCGAAACCAGGGCCACGACCAAAAACCGCTCGCGAATTAGCATTGACATCCAGCCTTGCACACTGGTTCACTTGCGAATAGCAGTATTGACGGAGACGAGTACCGCCCGGCATTCCGATTAGCGAGCCCCGTACGGTGCGAGGGGGCGCGGAAACCAGGCGCGAAAATCCCTCCCGAGCCTCCGGCCGAAAGGAGTCGACAGTCGTTAGGCATTAGTTCACGGCAAGAATGCGCGAAGGCGTGACGGCCCTGCTGACGACTAAAGACTAACGACTGATGACTCGAAGTAGATCCGGACGGACGCCCACCGTTAGCAGGGGCAGAGGCGTGGTTGCGCCTCGTAAGTGTCCGCTTCACGGCGGAAAACAGGGTGGTACCGCGGGCCGCAGCGCTCGTCCCTGGTTTAGGGATGGGCGCTTTTTGTTTGCCGCCTGTCTCGCTGCGAATCATTGCACTTGAGGGTACGACGGCCGCGCGAGCGGTGGTTGCAAATACCCTCCTGGAGAGGCAGGAAACGATGTTCAAGCCGGTCGATACCCGTGTCAGCTTCCCGAAGCTCGAAGAGGAAGTTCTCGCCTTCTGGCAGCGGAACGCCATCTTCCGGCGCAGCATCGAAGAGCGTCCCGAAGACAAGATGTTCATCTTTTACGAGGGGCCGCCGACGGCGAACGCCCGCCCCGGCATCCATCACGTCCTCTCACGCGTGTTCAAGGATCTCATCCCCCGCTACAAGACGATGCAGGGCTACCGCGTGCCGCGAAAGGGTGGCTGGGACACGCACGGCCTGCCCGTCGAGCTCGAAATCGAGAAGGAGCTCGGCCTCAAGTCCAAGCCCGAAATCGAGCAGTACGGCATCGCCGCGTTCAACGCGAAGTGCAAGGAATCTGTCTCGCGTTATGTGGACGAATGGACGCGCCTGAGCGAGCGCATCGCCTTCTGGGCCGACTACGACAACCCCTACGTCACCTACAGCAACGACTACATCGAATCCTGCTGGTGGATCTTCAAGCAGATGTGGGACCACGGGCTCGTCTACCAGGACTACCGCGTCACGCCCCATTGCCCCCGCTGCGGCACCAGCCTCAGCGACCACGAGGTCAGCCAGGGCTACCAGGACGACACCCCGGACCCCAGCGTCTTCGTGAAGTTCCGAGTTCCGAGTTCCGAGTTCCGAGAGCGGACCGGGCTCGATGCGGAAAATGTAGCTCTTGTCGCCTGGACCACCACGCCGTGGACGCTTCCCGGCAACGTCGCACTGGCTGTGAACGAAGACGCCACTTACGGCATCTACCGCAAGGACGCCGACCATCTCGTGATCGCGAAAGCACTCGCAGAGAAGGTGCTGGGCGAAGCCGCCGAAGAAATCGCGACCGTTCAGGGCCGCTCGCTGGTCGGCATCTCGTACACGCCGCTCTACCGCCCCGAATACCTTGGTCAGCCGGCTATGCGCTTCAACCTCGACGGCCACCTGCGCCCTGTGGCCGAAAACGAATCGACGGACGGCCTGCGCCGCGTGATCGCCACCGACTACGTTTCCACGGATGACGGCTCCGGCATCGTCCACACCGCGACCGCTTTCGGCGCGGAGGACTTCCAGGCCGGCAAACTGTTCGGGCTCCTCTTCGTTCAGCCGGTGGACCTGCGCGGGATCATGGCCGAAGGTCTGCCCGGCGCCGGGAAGTTCGTTAAGCAGGCCGACAAGGACATCGAACGCGACCTCGAAGAGCGCGGCCTGATGCTCAAGAAGGCGACCATCAAGCACACCTACCCCTTCTGCTGGCGCTGCACCACTCCCCTCCTCTATTACGCGAAGCCGAGCTGGTACATCCGCACCACGAAGCAGAAAGAGGCGCTGCTCGAAGGCAACAGCCGCATCAACTGGTACCCCGAGCACATCAAGACAGGCCGCTTCGGCAACTGGCTCGAAAACAACATCGACTGGGCAGTCAGCCGGGAACGCTACTGGGGCACGCCACTCCCGTTCTGGAAGTGCGAATCGTGCAACCACGCGATGTGCATGGGTTCGAAAGCGGACATCGTCGCCAACGCCAAAGACCCGGCGAAAGCCGAGGCCATGGACGACTTTCACCGGCCATACATCGATGACCTCGTCCTGCGTTGCGAGAAGTGCGGTGCCGACGCTCGCCGCGTCCCAGAGGTCGCCGACGCCTGGTTCGATAGCGGCGCGATGCCCTACGCCCAGTGGCACTACCCATTCGAAAATGAAGACGCCTTTCTCAAGCACTTCCCGGCCGACTTCATCTGCGAAGCCATCGACCAGACGCGTGGCTGGTTCTACACGCTCCACGCCGAGGCCACGATGCTCGCCGCCAGCGAAGCCATCCCCGACAGCATCAGCTACAAGAACGTCATCTGCCTCGGTCACATCAATGATGAAAAAGGCGCCAAGATGTCGAAAAGCAAGGGCAACACGGTCGACCCGTTCGCCGTGCTCGACCAGCTCGGCGCCGATGCGACACGCTGGTACATGTACACGGCCAGCCCGGCCGGCTCATCGCGCCGCTTCAGTCCCGCGTTAGTCGAAGAAGGCCTCCGCCGCTTCCTCCTGACGCTCTGGAACACGTACTCGTTCTTTGTCAGCTACGCGAACATCGATGGCTACAAGCCGAGTCCCGAGTCCCAAGTCCCAAGTTCCGAGATAGATCGGTGGCTGTTGAGTGAGCTGAACTCGCTCGTGGTGAAGGTTACCCAGGAACTCGAAGAGTTCGACCCGACCGATGCCGCTCGCGCCACCGAGACGTTTGTTGATGACCTTTCGAACTGGTACGTCCGCCGCAGCCGCCGCCGTTTCTGGCGTGGCGCCAGCGAAGGCGATGCGGACAAGCAAAGCGCATACGACACGCTCTACACCGCCCTGGTTACGGTTTCGAAGTTGCTCGCGCCGTTCACCCCGTTCGTCGCCGAGGAGCTCTACCGGAACCTTGTGTCCTCGGTCGATCCAAACGCACCGATGAGCGTCCACCTCGCCGACTGGCCGGTCGCGGATCTTTCACGTATCGACGAGAGTCTGAACGCTGAGACGCAGTTGGTGAAACGCGTCTGCTCGCTCGGACGCGCTGCGCGGGCGAAGGCCCAGATCAAGGTGCGCCAGCCTGTTGCCGAAGTACTGGTGAAGGTGCGCACCCCAGAAGAAGCTGCATCGCTACGCAAAAACGCCAACCTCGTGCTCGAAGAACTCAACGCGAAAGTGCTGAACCTCCTCGATGACGAAACGGCCGTGGTCCGCTACGACGTGAAGCCGAATCTCCCGGTCCTAGGCAAGAAGTACGGGGCAGAGGTCGCCGCCATCCGCGCGGGCCTTGCCGCACTGGCGCCCGTTGAAGTCGCCGAAGCGGTCCGCCGAGGCCGCACCGTGCTGATCGCGGGACACGAACTCGAAGCGGAGGACATCCTTCTGCAGGCCCAGGACACGGATGGTTTCGCGGCCGCCCAGGAGGCCGGCTACACCGTCGCTGTCACCACCGTCATCACACCAGAACTCGCCGACGAAGGACTTGCCCGCGAACTCGTCCGGCGTATCCAGGACATGCGTCGTGACGCCGGCTTCGAGCTTGCGGACCGCATCACCACCTGGGTCGCGGGCGACGCCGACGTTGCCCGCGTGCTCGCCTCACAGGGTGACTACATCCGCGGCGAAACGCTCAGCACTGAACTGTTGGGAGAGGCCGCGCCAAGCGGCGTCCACAGCGCCGAACAGGACCTGGAAGGCACACGCGTGACGATTGGGGTGCGGAAGAACTAAAGCGCCATTACGTACGTGTCAGGCCCGCGATCGGGTAGGACGATGAGTCGTTGGTTCTGGAGGTCGAGTTCCAGACCGAGCGTCTCAAGAGGAAGCACCCCCAGCAAGATCGTCTCTCCACCGGGAAGTTCCAGGCATTCGAATGGCGCGCTTCTTCCTTCAACCGTCAGCGTCACGTCACCGAAAATGCGCGCCTTGCTAAAGCCAGTCGCCGTTTCGACATCGACCTCCCGAACAAGGCGAAGCCCGAGGTTCGCTATCACCCGTGCCGGAAGTGCGAGGTTATTGGCGCCTGTGTCAACCAGCGCCCCGGTGAGGGTCTGCCTGCGGACCTGCTCTTCAGAGATGTCCCCATGCCGGGCCCGCCCTTCGTCGTCTCGGTTTGCGACTACGATTGCTGTTCGAATCTGTCCCACGTGCCGCTGCCGACCTTCCGCACCAGGAAACACGATGCCTGTTTTCATGTCGCAAGTATACCTCCCGAAACGAGTGCCCGTGCCCGATCAGTCCCTCCGCGCGCCGGGTGCGCTGTTTCCGAGCGGTGTTCGGGCCTTCCGCCAGCCTCGTCGTAGTCGCGTCACTTTGTGGGCGCTGGGGGCATGCCGCCAAACGGGTCCCGGGCGCGACTACGCCTCCGGCGGCTTCGGCGCCCGCCGGGGGCGCTGCGAACCCGTGGCCCCATCCGCCGCCCCCTTCGCGATCCGGCGCTTGCTTGGCTGCACGCGCATCGGCTCGCCCTCTGCCTTGGGGAAGTGGGGCGGGTAGGGTGCGTCGCCCTGGCCTTCGGCTTCGTGCTTCGCCATCAGGTCCAGCAGTGGTTGCAGCGAGAATGCGTGGCTATCGATGCCAGCCCCGGGATCGCCTCGCTCAGAGAATCGCTTCGGGACGGACTCGATGGTGTGGTCGGCGAGTTCGACCGTCGGCAGCTCGTCCCACTCCAGCGGACAACTGACCTGGGCGTTCGGAGTTGGC
>JANPDX010000216.1:0-3422 GCA_031431695.1 Dehalococcoidia bacterium | reverse complement strand
GGCAAATCGGTCTTCGTGAGTGATGGACTGATTGAGACGATCGCACCATCGCTCACCCCGGGGGCCGAGTTTCATACCATCTGGGGAGGCGATGTCGTCCCACAACTCCCACAGAACGGCACCGAGCCGCCGCATCCTCAGTGGTTCCCGGCCCCCGGCGGCTACCGCGTCGGGTTCTTCGCCGTGGCCCCCGCGAATGCGCCAGCGCCGCAAGTAACCGACATGGCCGCGGCCGTTGCTGACCTTGAGGCCAAACTACCCGGGTTGATGGGCCACATGGAGCAGGGCGCTCCGGGCATGCACACCACCGACACCGTGGATATCGAAGTCGTGATTTCGGGAGAAGTCTGGCTCGAACTCGATGACGGCGCGGAGGTGCGCCTCGGCCCCGGCGATACGGTGGTGCAAAACGGCACCCGCCACGCCTGGCGAAACAAGTCCAACGTGCCGTGTGTCATGGCGGTGGTGCTGATCGGGGCGAAACCGGTCTGAGGTTCGACCCGGCTACGCTCGTCCTGCGGCCCTGAGAGCCCAGATTGAGATCACCCCAAGCCAGAGGAGCGCGGGAATATTTGCCGGGAAGGGCACACCGGTCAGGCAGGCGCCGGTGATAAGAACACTCATCACAACGCTGAACCAGGCGATGCCTTTTGGAACCATGGAATACCGAAGGCCGCCGATGCTGGTCGCGACAGTGGCCGCGAGCATTGTCGCCCAGGCCGCCAAAACGCCATCTTGCTGGAGGCGGTTGATGGTGATGTGGCTGGCAGTAGTGTCATCATACGAATTAATTGCACCGAACACCTGGGCACGTAACGACATCGCGAGCCCGAGTGCCGCTGCCGTCACGAGGATTGAGCCGAATATCACGTCCGGGAGATTCGTCGCTTCGTTCGAGCGGTCGGTCAGAAATCGGCGGAAGCCAACGGCAAATGTGATGAGCCCGGCAACAACCAGGTACCCAATCCCCGAGGAGATGCGATAGAGCGTCTCATTCCCGGAGGTATTCAGTTGATCGAAGAGCCGCTGCCCACCGGCATTGAAGTCATCGCTCGAAAGCACGAACTGAACTGACCAGGTGACAAAAACGCCAGCGATGAACGACGCGAGCCCCAACCATGCCCAGACTCGACCGGACTTCGCGGACTTTGTTGAGGCTGCCGAAGCGGCAGGCAGGTTCGCAGCGGAAGATGTCATGGTTCCTCTCCGTTCGAGCATTCTTGCCGGGGCGGTTTTCGGCCCTCTGGCTGGCTCCGGGGCATAGTGGCGCTTGTGTCGAGACTGCGCATCGGGCGCCGGTTCCCATCGCCCTCGGCCGCCAGGATGATTTCTTACGCTGGGTGTCGCTCTCATGGCCGATGGGTAGCCGGTGGCTAGCGTGCTAAGTTTGCGCGGTGAACGGACTCAGGGATCGTTGGTGGCCCGGGCAACTCGGCATCATGGTCGCCCTGGCAGTGGCGGGCATCGGCGTCTTTGAGTCATTTCTCGGCACGGAGGTCCAGGAGCCCTGGATTGTTGGGCCAACCATGCTCGCGGTCGCGGGGGCGCTCGTACTCCGCCGAGTACAGCCGTACGTCACGCTGTTTGTCGCACTCATGGGGCTCGCAATCGCAGATCGGTTCACGGTCAATGGAAGTGCTGCCTCAACGCTGGGCGCCGTGGCGGCTTTCGCCAGCGCTGGCCTCGAATTGCGAATGCCGAGGTTGCTCTACGGCCCCCTGGTTCTTGGCATTTTCGCGGCTGTCATGATGGTCGGCATTTCCGACCGCCCGTCCGAGCCGATCGATGTGATCGCAGTCACCATCATGTACGGCGGCTCGCTCGCGGCCGGGGTGATGTTCCGACAGAGGATGGACCGCGTTGCTGAACTTGCCGCACACGCGGCTCGCCTGGAACAAGAACGCGAAACGAAAGCGCGCGAGGCGGTGGATGCTGAGCGCGCTCGCATTGCCCGGGAGCTTCACGACATCGTCTCCCATTCGATCAGCGTCATCGTCGTACAAACGCAGGCCGTTCGGAGGATGCTCGGGGCAGAGCATCGCCAACAGTCCGATGACCTCCGTGCAGTCGAAACGGTTGGACGCCAGGCCATGGCAGAGATGCGCAGAATGCTTGGTGTGCTTCGGGCCGGCCCCGGACGAATAGAACTGGAGCCACAGCCCGGGCTGGGGCAACTTCCGCGCCTTCTCGAGCAAACGCGGGCTGCTGGCCTACCGGTTGACCTCGCCGTCGAGGGCCAAGAAACACCCCTCCCACCGGGGGTCGACCTCGCCGCATATCGCATCATCCAGGAAGCTCTGACGAACGTGATGAAACACGCCGGCCCGGCAACGGCAGTCGTGACCGTTGGCTATCGTGATAGGGAACTGGACATCCGGATTGAAGACGATGGGCAACGGCCAATCCAGATTGCCCCTGGTGGGAATGGTCTCGTCGGCATGCGTGAACGGGTGGCAGTTTACGGCGGGCGTCTCGATTTCGGTGCGGTGAGCGAGCGCAGTTTCCAGGTTTCCGCTCACCTTCCGATTAGAGAAGAGGCCTTGCTTGATTAGGATCGTGGTTGCTGACGACCAGGGCATGGTGCGCCGCGGACTGGTCTCGTTGCTTGGTATGGAACCGGACATCGAAGTCGTTGGAGAAGCCGGCGACGGTGACGAGGCCATCCGCGTCGTGCAGGCAACCAGTCCCGATGTGGCGCTGCTCGACATCCGAATGCCTGTCATGGACGGAATCGAGGCGATGCGAAGGCTGACCCTTTCCTGCCCGAGCACGCGTCTCCTCGCTCTAACGACGTTCGACCTGGACGAGTACGTCTTCGAGGCCCTCCGGGCTGGAGCCAGTGGTTTCCTCCTGAAAGACGCCAGCGCGGAGGACCTCGCTGCGGGAATTCGCGCCGTTGCGGCCGGGGACGCCGTCCTCGCTCCGGCTGTAACGCGCCGCGTCATTGAAGCGTTCTCAAGGAACGTACCCAGGGTCAGGGCTTCCGAACGACTCTCGGAGTTGACCCCACGCGAACTCGACGTGCTGCGCCTGATTGCGAAGGGACATTCCAACGCCGAAATCGCAGGAGAGTTGATTCTCACCTCAGCGACCGTGAAAACTCACGTCTCGAGTGTGCTTTCGAAGCTCGGGGTCCGCGACAGGGTCCATGCGGTAATCCTCGCCTACGAGACCGGTCTCACCGGGAGTTGAGCCGATTCGGTTTCCGACACTCGCGAAGCCGCTTTGCCAACCGGATAATGCCGAAGGCTGTCGTTACTGCGTCCGAAACGAAGCTTTCCTCTTTCCGGCTGCGGCGTAGCATCGCGCATTGGGAAACCACCCCTTCAGGAGCACCACATGCGCGGATTACGTGGCGAGGCGGCCATTGTTGGGGTGGCTGAATTTGCACCGATGCGAAAGCCCGAGAAGCTCTGGATGGG
>JANPDX010000215.1:0-1711 GCA_031431695.1 Dehalococcoidia bacterium | reverse complement strand
GTCTGACTCGAACATCAAGGTTGACAGTTTCTCGGTTCCTAAGGTTTGGATCGAAGGTCTCGGGGGTCCAACTGACAAAGCTCCGCTTACCGACCCGCGCATCCGCGAAGCGATTCATTTGACTATCAACCGCCAGGCTCTCGGCCAGGTCGTCTTCCCTGGACAAACGCTCGACGTTTCCGGGGTGCTGGGGCATCGGTTCTGGGGCCTTCCGAATGACGAAGTCGTGAAAATGCCTGGGTTCAGACCATCCAAAACCGAGGACATTGCCAAGGCCAAGACCCTCCTTGCGCAGGCCGGCCAAGATAAGGGCCTGAAGCTAACCGTCACGACTACTGCTCTAGCGCCGCAGTACCACCTCGACCGCGCGCAAGCCATGAAGGCGCAACTGGCGGAAGTGGGAATCGAGCTGGTGATCGATGTCCAAGACTACGCAGCGTACAAGGCAATCGAGGCGAAGAAAGAGTTCCAACTGAGCACCGGTGCATGGGCGTATTTCGCTGACCCAGACGCATCGCTCTCGGGCATGTTCTCTCCAACCGGCGCTCGCTCCTACTTTGCGTACCAGAGCCCGGCCTTTCAGGATCTACTCAAGAAGCAGCAAGCCGAATACAAGAGGGACGCCCGCCAAAAGATTGTTCACGAAGCGCAACGGCAGCTCATCAAGGACCTGCCTGTCGCGGCGTTCTATGGTTGGCACGAGGTAGAGGCCTTGGGCATCCGGAAGGGACTCAATGGCCTCAAGTTCGGCGCGCGGTCTCAGTCGGCTTCGTTCGGCGGGGGCTACGTCATTCAGGCGGCTCGCGTCTGGCTCGACGGCTAGGCTCCGTCGTTGCAATACGTCGTCCGCCGGCTGGCTGCGCTCGTGCCGACCATGTTCATCATGGCGGCTGGAGTATTCCTGCTCGTGCGGGTCATTCCGGGGGACGTCGTTTCGCTGCTGTCAGAGGGGAGGACTCTTTCACCGCAACAGGCGGACGAGTTGCGCGCCGAGCACGGCCTCGACAAGCCGATTCCCGCGCAGTTCGTCGAATACCTCGGTCAGGTCGCGCGAGGGGACTTCGGGGAGAGCATATGGACCGGACAGCCGGTGCTTGGCGAGTTCAAGCGTCGGCTGCCGGTCACGGCTGAACTCGCCGCCCTTGCTTCCGTCTTCAGCCTCGGGCTAGGCGTCAGCGTTGGCGTCGTGTCGGCCCTGAATCGAGACCGCTGGCTCGACTACATCCTCCGCGGGATAACCGTTGCAGGGCTCTCCGTACCCGGGTTCTGGCTGGCGACGCTGGCCATACTGTTGCCTTCGATCTGGTGGGGATACATCCCGCCGTTACGCTACGTGAGCATTTTCGACGACCCGGGCGCCAACCTCCGCCAGTTCGTGGTGCCCGCATTTCTCATGAGCTTGTATCCAGCATCGTTTCTCATGCGAATGACGCGGTCTTCTGTTTTAGACGTTCTGCGCGAAGACTACATTCGAACTGCACGGTCGAAGGGCCTCGCACCTCGCACGGTCATCATCCGCCACGCTCTCAGGAACAGCCTGATCCCAATCATTACCCTGTTTGGGGCCCAGTTCGCTGCCCTTTTAGGCGGCACGGTGATCTTCGAGACAGTGTTCAACATCAGAGGAGTCGGCGCGTACACAGTGGACGCAGTGAACCAGCGGGACTATCCGATCATCCAAGGGGTCAATCTGTTCCTCGGCCTCGGCGTG
>JANPDX010000214.1:0-3918 GCA_031431695.1 Dehalococcoidia bacterium | reverse complement strand
CAAACGCATGGGCGAACAACCGAAACCTTACTCTTCGGCCTCTTCTTCTGGATGCAGCGAACCGAACTGCCGGAGGAGGAGCAGGTCATACAGGATCTTCAGTGCGCCGCCAGAAACAAGCGGCCATCCGAACGACGTGGCAGAGAGCATGATGCCGGCAATGAGCGGCGAGACCGCCGACGCGAGGCTGCGTGGCACGTTGGTAATACTCGCGGCGGCTGTGCGGCGTTCGGGCGGAACAACCGCCATGACGTATGACTGGCGAGCGGGCACGTCCATCTGGGAGAGCGCCATCCGCGCGAGCAGAAAGGCAATGGCGAGCGGGGCGCTGGGCATGAACGCCGCGATGACGAGGAATACGTTCGCCGGCAAATGAGTGAAGACCATGGTGCGTATCAGGCCGATACGCCGCGCCAGGACCGGCGAGGCGAGTTGCGATCCGGCGCTCAGGATGCCCGCAACGAAAAACACGGTGCCCGCCGCCTCGACTGAAAGGTCGAACCGTTTGAAGAGCCAGAGTGCGAGCAACGATTGGACGGCGAATCCGCCGCCGAGCGAATCGAGGCTGAACAACGCGGAGAGCCGCAGGACGATGCCTCGCGATTCGCCCAGGCCGGAAGGAGCGTCAACGGCGCGACGGGTCGTTCGAAGCGGAAAGTACAGCAAGAGAGCCGCGACAGAAGTCAACGCGTACAGCACGAATACGAGCCGTTGCACATCACCAAGGGGGACATCCGTGAGGTGTGCGATGGGCCCGGGAAGAGCCGCCGCGAGCGCGCCGAAGGCTCCGGCCAATGCACCGCCAAGCGTGTACCGCGCAAACAGCGCCGTCCGCTCCTTCGCTGACACACGTTCCGTAAGCAGCGACTGTTCGATCGGAAGGAAGAGGCTGACATCCCCAGCGGAAGGGTTCATGGTCCCGGCGAACCCGACAATCATCAGCGGCCAGAAGGCGGTGAACCCGGCGAACCCGAGGCCGGTTAGCGCCATGAGCGCTGTACCGAGGAGCAAGATCGTTCGCGGGTTGGTAGCGCCGCCGCGCAGCCCGATCCAGAGCGTGACCGCGGCGGAACCAAGCATCGTGGCCGTGATGATGGCGCCAATTTCGAAGCCCGAGAATCCGAGTCCATCGAGGTAGCTAGCCAGCGTGACGCTTACGAGGCCATCAGAGAACCCGCGGATCGTCCGCGCGGCAACCAGGCGGCGGGCGTCGGGAGTCGCCGATGAAGGAAAGAACTTCATAGGGGGCCGCGGGCCCTCGCGGGGAACGAACGCTCGTACGCGGGCCCGAACGGAGGAGTGGGCGCGTAAACGTTCACGAGAATTGGGCCTGGACGCTGCTGTAGTTTCGTTGCACGCCTGCCGATAGTTTCACTAGATGATGAGGGAAACCCCCGATCGAGTGCACGGCGCAAGTGCGGGGATGCATCCCGAAGTTGAACGCGCCCAACGATTCGCCTGGATCGCGGGGCTCGGATCGTGGCTCGTTGGATTGGTCCTGTTTGCTGTTGCCTGCGCCTGGCGCGAGCCGTGGCTCTTCGGGGCGTTCCTTGGGTGGTACGTCTTGATGACAGCTATCGTCGCGCTGACGGCGGTCACGCCGCGCAAGCGCCAGTCCAAAATTGACCGGGAGACAGCCCGGAAGTTCCGCGACCTTTCGGAACACGATGACCTTACCGGCCTGTATAACCGCCGGTACTTCAACGCTGAACTGGATGCCCAGATTGCGGTCTGTAAGGAACAGCGCGTTGCGCTGACGATCGGTCTCATCGACCTCAACGACTTCAAGAGCATCAATGACTCATTCGGCCACGCCGCCGGTGACATGGCACTGCGGATCGCGGGCCAGGCTATCCTCGATGCTTCGCCGCGCGGCTCTACCGTGGCCCGGACGGGGGGTGACGAGTTCGCGGTGATTATGCCGGGAGTCCCGCGTGATGGCGCCGAGAATGTGGCCGCGCGCATCCGGCACGCTATCGAAGCCGCGAACTTCGTGATCGACGGGCTGACCGGCGGACGCGGCCGCATCCACGCAACGGTCGGCATGGCCACGCTCGGCGAAAACTCGGACCCGAGCCAGCTGCTGCAGGAAGCGGACTCGGCGCTTTACGAAGGCAAGCGAGCGCTGCGCGCGGCGTAGCAAACGATCCGAGGTGCGCACGGCAGTAAGCGCGGGCGTCCGTGATTCACATTGACTGCCGAGCCAGTCAGTCAGTCAGTCAAAATGGAGGCTGACTTTTGGCGTCCGTAACGAATCAACATTTACGGGCTTACTGGCGTGCGCGCCTCGGATTTGTAGCGGTAGGTCAACGGTCGCGCGCTTACTGATCCTTCCGGGAAGGACGTATCCGACTTCAGACCGGATATCCCCACGGGCAGGCCTGTTCGAAGGCCGCGCTGACCGCAAGAAGGAACGAATCGGCGTAGCGGGGAGCCACCGCCTGTAAGCCGACCGGCAGCCCATTCGAGGACAGCCCGGCCGGTAGCGAGGCCGCGGGATGTCCAGTGAAGTTGAACGGATAAGTGAACGGAATGAATCCCGCGGCGGAAACGGCTTTCCCCGCAATCGTCGTGGGCGGCGGGCCTTCGGCGATGAACGGTGTGGTGGCCGTCGTTGGAGTCAGCAGCAGGTCGTAGTCTTCGAAGAACGCCGTCATCATGCGGTTCGCCTGGTGCCGGGCTTCCAATGAGTCGGCGATTTGGACGGCCGTGATCGAACGGCCGACTTCGGCGAAACGGGTAAAACCGGGTTCGAGCAGTGCGCGCTCGGCCAGCGTCATCGAATCAACCAGCCGCGTGTCGCCGGAGGCGGCGATGGTGGTCCAGGCCATGAGCGGGTCGGGGAAGCCGGGGCCCGCCTCGACCAGTTCGGCACCCAGAGCCCGGGCGAAGGCCTGCGCGGCGGCCCGTGATATCGCGATGACTTCGGGGTCCACAATCGCATAGCCGAGGTCGGCGCTGAAGCCGACCTTTCTAAGGCGCGGCGAGGAGCCTGTCGCGGCGGCTTCGAAGTTGTGACCGGTCGAATCGAGCGACTCCAGGTCGTTTGGGTGCGGGCCGGAGGCAACGTCCATGTAGCGGGCGGAATCGCGGACGGTGCGCGCCATGGGGCCCATGGTGCTGAAGAAGCCCCAGGTCTGGGCGTGTTCGTTTGCACGGGGGATGCGATGGGCACTGGGCTTGATTCCGTAGCAGCCGGTGAACGATGCGGGTATGCGGATAGAGCCGCCGCCATCGCTCGCCGAGCAGAGAGGCACCATGCCCGCCGCGACCGCCGAAGCGCTTCCGCCGCTTGATCCACCCGGAGTCTTCGAAACGTCCCAGGGGTTGCGGGTTGCGCCCCAGAGCAGGTTCTCGGTGTAGCCCTTGTAGCCGAACTCAGGTGTGTTCGTTTTCCCGACGATGACGGCTCCAGAGGCCTTCAAGCGGGAGACGGAAACCCCGTCCCGGTCGGCGATGCGGCCTTCGTAAGCGCGCGAGCCTTCGGTGAAGAGCAGTCCCTTCACCGGTTCGAGATCCTTGATGCCGATGGGCACTCCCGCAAGCAGGCCAGGGTCCTCGCCGCGGGCGATAGCGGCATCGATGGCCTCTGCCTGTGCTCGGGCCCCGGCGTGGTCGACCACGATGAAGGCGTTGAGTGCGGGGTTTCGGGCATCGATACGTGCGAGTGCGGCATCGACGACTTCGCGGGCGGAGAAACGCTTCGCGCGCACCCCGTCGGCGGTTTCGCAAGCGGAAAGGAGTTGTTCGGGCATGGGGCAGTCTCCGGGTGGTCTTGGTGGCCGGGAGTATACGGAGGGGAACGCGACGCGAGCGACTACAGGCTCTCGATAATCCAGTTGAGGCCCAAACCTACGGCCATCAGGGCGCCGAAGCGCATGTGCAACTGGGCTGTGTGGAAAAGCGCGAGGTTGAGCT
>JANPDX010000213.1:0-6960 GCA_031431695.1 Dehalococcoidia bacterium | reverse complement strand
GGAATGTTCTCCTTGGTCAGTTGACGCTTGAGATATTCGTGGCCGTTGATGCACAGTTTGGCGTTGTAGGGAAAATAGGTGCAGAACTTGAAGAAGAACGGACCGAAGTCGTCGTCGGTGCAATAGAAGTAGAACTGGTTCGCCATGGCCGTACTCTTGACGATCCACGGGTACGACTTGCCCTGGGCGTCCGTTCGCTTCTGCGTGCGGAAGACGCCGGCCTTCTCCTGGGCTTTGCCCAGAAAGAGGACGCCTTCGCTCCCCGAGAACTTTGCCCGATACTCGGCGGCGACATCGTCTTTGCGTTGGCCCTTCTCGAAGTGTACGACGGCAATGGCCTCGCGATCGACAAAGGCATCGACCTGCTTGAGATACTCGGCCGTCATGACGCCCATGAGCATCGACGAGGCAACCGGTTGCTTGCGATGGTAGCGAAAGAAGGCCGCCGCCATCTTATCGACCTGCAACCGCAGCTGATAAACGTTGAGGTACATGCGATCGATGCCTTCGACTTCCAAGACAACGTGATCCCGCAGGACATCGGCAACACAGTGCGATATGCTCATGGATGGCTCCGGTCGACATCGGTCTCTCGGGACCACCACCGCTTCGAGCGGTCCAATTGGGAGTGCTTCGGCACATCCCGCGATCGACCGGAGCCATTTTATCCCACACAGGCCTCGTCGGTCTGAGGCGGAGCCTCGTTAGAACTTGCCGTAGAACCGCGAGATGTCAAAGGAGACCGTCTGTTCCTCGTCCGCCGCGTTGCGCAGGGTGTGGACATCATACGGCCTGCCGTCGATCTCTTGGAGGGCCTGCATCTGCGGTTGGAAGCCGGGGCAGTGCCGCAGCATCCAGGCGTACTCCTCGCCGACGCTGCCGACGACAACGGCTTGGGCCGCAGATGACCCGTCGCCGCCCGCACGACCAAAGAGCCAACCGAACAGCCCCACCGCAAGCCCTCCCCCAACGAACGACACAGCTCAGCGGCAGCGGGGGCTGAGTGAGCTACGAACCCCAGAAATCCTAGATGCCCCCGCCGTCTGCGGCAGCGCCTGGTTCGGCCTCCGCCGCGCCGCGCTGGAGCCACGCGCGCCGCGACGCGCCCGCGCGCCCAACACCACCTCGCGGCCCTACCGCTTCTTCCCCCCGACTCCGGGCACGGCCGCGACTTGTTTCATCCACTCCGCGATCTGGCGTTCGTCGAGGTCGTCCACGGATTCGAGCTCCACGCCCCGCGTCGACTTGCCCATCGCCACCGGCGTCACATGCGGTACAGGCACGAGTGCCGCACCGATCACGAACATGAGCTTGACGTGCCCTGCGAAACCGCCGCAACAGAAACACCAGCCGTCGCCGACGCCATAGTATGACATACCCCACTTCACGGAGCGCTGCAGGCCGGGCAGCGTCTTGGCCGCCAGGGAATCGACTCTCTCGGCGATGCCGCGCTGCGGCTGCGACAAGCTCGCTATGTAGGCGAAGACCGGCTTGTCGCCGACCGCAGCCTTCGCGGGGCTTGCCTTACCGGTCACCATGGATTCCGGCAGTGTCGTGGCAGACTTGCCTTGTGCCGCCGCGCGCTTGGCTGGTTGGCGGACTGCGGGCTTGGAAGTCTCGTCAGACTTGCGGGCGGGCATGGTGGTCTCCTGTACCTCGGATGTGTGTCGGCCGAACGCAAAAGTTCTCTCGCCGGAGCCGCTGCAAAGACGTGATGTCGCGCGACGAGAGTATGCGGCCCCGGGCGAGTGCAACGTTTTGTTCGGCGAAACCCACGCTTTACACAACTCAGACTTCCGAGAGCAGCTTCGCCAGTGCATGCTCGATGACTTCTGGACGAGTCATGGGGCCGTGATTTTGGATGTACTCGTCGATCTTTTTCGAGTGACGCGAGACCACGCTCGTGAGGCTCCTCACATATTGCCGCCATTCCTCACGCACAGCGGGCATCTCCGATTCCAGCTTGGGACGCAATTGTTCGTCTTCCCCACGGAGGCGGGCGAGTTGCTCAGGTGAAACATTGGGTTTGGCTTTCATCGTCAGTCCTCGGTGATGTCGGCGGTGCGAACGCAGACGAATTCACTTCCGTCGGCATCGATTTCGAGATCATACGCCACAAAAATCGTATCGCCTTTGAACGTGCGGCCGAAAATCGCGGGCCGTCCCGTCGAACGGCTCGTGGTCTCTGTTTCGACGCCATCGAAGGCCGATTCGACTTCGTCGGGTGTAAGGCCATGCTCGGCAATGTGCTCCACGTTTCCGCCTGGATCGTCAACCCACAAGAACATTCTATCCACCGAAGCCTCCCAGCGAGAAAACAGGGGCGAAAGTCGAATTGCGTTTCTTGACGGTCTCAATGACTCCAAATCGACTCCCGACCCTTTTGTTCCCCTCCAAATCTGACGTTACTTATCTTGCTTCTTCTTGCCTCCGCCGGTGACCCGGATTTCGGTGACCTTGTCGCCTTCGGTGACGATGCTGGCGAAGACGCCGAGGCCGAAACCTTTCTTGCCTTCTTCGATGTACTTCTTGACTTTCTCGGCGGTTTCCTTGACCTGCTTGGCCAGGGCGTCTTTGCCGCCTTCGAAGGCTTCGCCGGCCTCGATCTTCATCGTGTCCTTGTTGACCTTGCCTCTGACGATCTTGACGTTGTCGGCGACCTTCAGGATGACTTCTTCGGGCGGCTCGGTACCCTTGGACTTCTTGACGGTCATCTTGCCGTCTTCGAACTTGGTGACGAACCCCACAAACTCATCGGCATCCGCGACGGCAATCGCGATCACGAGGACGAGGCTCGCAGCGACGAACTTCCGCATGGGTGCTCCTCCTTTGGAGAATGGTTAGAAAACACAGATCATCGAGCCGCCGGGCTTATCCCGGCGGTGCCGACCGCGGGGATTGCCGCTAACGATAAGGATAAGCTGCCGGGGCCGCCTGCAAGACCATCATGCCGCGCAAAACCAGGATGGCGGCCCCGGTCAGCTTCATCCGTTTGTTAGCCGCTGATCCGCCTCAAGCAGGCAGGAACGACGGTATAAGTTCCATCGCCATCAAACTGCATTCCGAGCCTACTGTCCGATACCACCACGGCGAAAAACGGGCCGCCAAGGCGCTCCAAAATCCTCGGCAAGATAGTGTCGTCTCCCAACGAGCGATCGTATTGCTCCCATGTCAACAGAGTCACCAGCTTCGGCAGATGCACGACATCCGCAAAAATCAAGGCCCCAGAATCCACCCCCGCGAAGACATAATCAGTTGCCCCGTCATCGGTTTCTGGTTCGCTTTCGCTGTAATCGAGGCCCTCATCCTCATCCCCAAACTTCTTGATGTCACGTGGATCGAGCGCGTAGAACCCGGGCCGAAAATCCGGAATAGTGAGGCAGGCAAGGCTCGCATTGTTGGCATTTGCGCGTTCAAGGAACGCCGAAACATCCATCGGGGCGCCCGGCGGAAGCAACTCGCCGAGCAGATCCAAGGCAAGCGGATCGAAACAGGCAAGCAGGGGCGAATCCATCCGGAACTGCACCGTCGATCCATCGAAAGACACGTTGTTCACGGCAGCGGCCATGCGATGGACTCGTAGAGGCTAACGCAATAGTTCACCCGCCGGGGCCGCTGCATCGACGTGATGTCGCGCGAACAAACATGCGGCCCCGGTCGCGGTGCAACAGATTGTTCGGCGGCGACGTGCGGACAGGCGACCCATTCACCCAAACAATCGCAACATGCTCTCGGTGACATTAAGCAAACCAATCGCAGCTAGAATCCATCCACCGAATCCAGAAGCGCTAAGTACGAGTCCCGAAAGCGGAAGTGCGACGGAACTCCGTTCGCGCAGTGCTTGCCGCATGCCCGCAACGCCAAGGTAAACTCCGAAGAAAACCATTACAATTGGAATGCATACCGCAATTCTCGCCAGCCAAGCATGCAGCAACACTCCCCCGCGACCTCGATCTCCATGCGCCCAAATCTGAGCGGCCATGATTGCCACAGCCGGCGCCGCCAGAAACACGGCAATGCCAATCAGAGAAGACGCCAGTCCCATCTGAGCTGCCATGGGCGGCGTACTACCATATTCTCCGAACTCGGCCGGCCGTGTGACCTGCCGCCGAGTAAATCGCGATTCAATCGATTCATCGTGTTCCATAAGCTTGATTCCGCCGTCGAACGACAAAGCTCAGCAGCGGCGGGGCACCGGAGAGCTGGAAGTCCCGGAAACGAATCATGCCCCGCCGTCTGCTGTAGCGCCTGGTTCGGCCGGGGCTCGATTCCTGACCGAGCGAAACCGCCATGTTGAATGTCTGAAACCATCGGGAGAAAGTCACTGGTCAGTCCTCACCGGTCCGGGCCACTCCTGGCCAGCAATTTGGCGATGGCCGTGTGCTGATAGGCCTTGGCCAACGCGTGGGCTGTCCGCCCCTTTTCGTCCTTTGCTTTCTGGTCCGCTCCACCGGCGAGTAGAGCTTCGACGACCGCGGTGTCGCCGAAATCGATGGACGCCGAGTACAGGAGGGGCGTCATCCCCAGCTTGTCGACGTGATTGACCTTCGCGCCTTTGGCGATCAAGAGCTTCACGGCCGGCGCATGGTTGTAGACCACGGCCCAACCCAGCGGCGTGATCTTGTCCCCATCCTCCCAATTCAGATCGGCCCCCTTCTCGATCAGGCGCTCCATCATCGCCGTATCGCCACGAGATGTCGCATTGGAAAGTGGGCTGACCCACACCAGCCCGAATACGAACATTTTGTCATCGACATGAGCACCCGCATCAAGGAGCACGCGCGCCAGCTCCGTGTCGCCCGTGGTGGCCGCATAGAAGATCGCGGACCCCGAGTCCTTGACCTTCACCCCTTTCGGAGGATTGACTTTCGCGCCGTGCTTGAGCAGCAACCGCACGACCTCCGCGTTGCCGCGATAGCGCGACGCGACCATGATGACGGAGATGCCGGACTCCGCCCGCGCGTCCGTATCCGCTCCACGATCGAGGAGCAACTTCACCTTGGCGGGGTCACGGGCCGCGAACATCAGCGCCGTTGTACCCTTCTTGGTCTTCGCGTTCGGCTTCAGCCCATCGTCGAGGGCCTTCTTCAGGTCGGCGACGGATCCGTTCAGGATCACGCCAATCCAGTCGCCGGTCTCGGTGGGTGCCGTATCCGTCCCAGCCGCGAGTCGCGGCGTGGCGTCGGCTTTCGGAGGAATGGCGTGCAACATTGCCATGGTGGCCCACTCGGTGCCCATGATGGAGATGAATTGGTTCTTTGCGTGCGGGAAGCCGGTCTGGAAGTACGGCGGGCTGACGGGCGCCGGCGGATGCAATCGCGATTTGACGAGCCACGAACCATCGGGCTGCTGAGTGGATAAGAGGAAACGCAGCCCGCGCTGATACACCGGGTCGGTGGCCGCCAGCCCCGCCGCCTGATGCAGCGCGGACAACACCTCGCCGGTCGAGTAGGCGTCGCTCTCCAGGCGCGGCAGCTGCGACCAGCCGCCGTCCTTGCGCTGCTCGGCCAGAAGCTGCTTCGCGGCGTTCTTGCGGACGCCCTCGTCGGCACCCGTCCAGAGCAGGCCAAAGAGTTGGTAGGTCCGCTCCTCCGTGGTTTGCGGCTGGGCCTTCAGCAGCCACTCGCGGGCGCGTCGCAGACGAGATTCCTTTTCCTCCTTGAACGGCTCGGGCAGGTAGAGGCTGATCCCGCGCGCGATCACGGCCGTGGTCGTGATGCGGCCGTGGGATTGTGGCGGGCGTGCGTCGAACATTCGCCAGCCTCCATCGGCCTGCTGATTCGTGGCGACTCCTTGGGCGATGGCGGACGTGGAAAGGTTGGCCGGAACGCCGAACGCATGGGCCGTCATCAGCAACCACCCCGCATCAATGTCATTGACCATCATCCCCTGAACCATGCCGTCCAGATCCCGGTTTTCGGCAAACGACGTGGTGAACACGTCGCGGACGGCCGCGGAATCGAACGGGACGCCGCGCTCACGGGCCAGCTCGAACATCTGCGTGGGCAGCGTGAGGTGGTGGCACGAGAAGCAGGTTTCCTTCTTGATCGTCACCTGCTGCGACTTCTGGATGAGCGCGAGCGGCTTGACCACGGCCTCACGCAGTGCCGATTCCTCAATCGGCTTGAGCTTCTCCTGCGCGCCGGCGCTGGAAACGAGGACGAGAGATACCCAACACCCGATGATGAAGCGATGCATCTGCGTACTTCCGTAAAGGAGAGTTGAACACCGATTCGTTGCTCGAGGCAGTAACACCCATCCTCGGTGATGGTCCGCTACATTATTGAGGGCCGCCACGAGCGCCTTTGCCGAACGACCCAGCTGAGCAGCCGGGGCCGCTAGAGCGACAATAGACCACGAAACGCCGTAATGCGGCCCCGGTCTGCTGCAGCGTTTGGTTCGGCGTCTGGAACCTCACCCGGTGGTGCTGCACCGCACAACCGCGAAGACGATCCCATCCGGGTCGGAGCAATACGCCAACTCGCCGACGCCGGGTACGTTCATCTTGGGCACCCGGACCTGACCCCCGAGCTGCACAACCTTCTGCGTTGCCGTGTCCACATCCGCGACCTCGATCCACGGCACACAACGCGGTTGGCCGTCGCGCGGCTTCATCATGCCGCCGTGGACGCCGGGGTCGGTGTCTGGCCCCGTGGAAACACCCCAATACTCCATCGGACCGGGTTGCTTGCTGAACGTCCAGCCGAACGCCGCCGACCAAAACTTCTGGGCGCGATCGGTGTCCGGGGGCCGTAGCTCAATGTGGATGGGACGGTTCATCAGATTGCCTCCGTTTGTTACGCACCTCTGCCGCCGAACGACAAAACTAACCTGCCGCCGCCCCCACAGACGACGGCTTCACCAAAACAGCTTTGAAGGGCGGCGGTCAGGTTGAGTGGCTGGTTCGGCCTTCTCTTGCGGCGCGGACTCGTTCGGCTGCGGTGGCCCTCTATCCGATTC
>JANPDX010000212.1:0-4778 GCA_031431695.1 Dehalococcoidia bacterium | reverse complement strand
CATCCTACGCCAACGGCGCGCGGGGCGGGGGTGGCGTGGGGACGCTCTTGTCCCTACCAGCAACCTGCTTTCGGTGAACCAGCAGCCTGGGACTCGTTTCAGCGGTACCCGGTGACGTAACTCACACCGGGAGTGGGCAGGGTTGGCAGCTGTGGACCGTTCGCAGCTTCGGGCCATGGTGGATTAACGACCGTCCCGAGCCATGGGAGCCGGAAAAGGCTGGGAGCATCGATCACTCGTTTGACCGCCTGTTTGGCGGTGCAGCCAGTTAATGCAATTTCGCGGGCCAAGGCAGCGCAAACGAGTGGGGCAGAAAATGAGGTTCCGCTCCAACGCGCCCAGCCGGTGAAACGATCGGGATCGTCTTCATCAGGTACGCCGATCTCAATCGGACCGTCAAACTTTGCGAAGAACATGCTGACAAGGTCGACACCGGGTGCGCAGGCGCGAACCCAGGGGCCGAAGTTCGAAAATGGAGCCGGGCCGCCGGAGCTAAGCGCGCCAACGCCGATGACGTCCGGGAAGCTAGCGGGGATGCTTGGCCGGCCAATCCCGTCGTTTCCCGCGGAGGCGACCACGACGATGCCCTTTTTCACGACGTTCCTGATTTTCCTTCGCAGGAAGAAATCATCGTCGTCGGCGTACCCACCGAATGAGAGATTGAGGATGGTCTTGGCGGCCTTCGCCAGCGTGGAGAGAGTGTCACTGAGAACCTTTTCATCGACGTCGCCCTCCTCTTCCTGAAGAACCTTCTGGATGTCGAGTACGGTACCCGGCGCGATGAGATGAACGAGGCCAGCGATGAATGTGCCATGCCCGGCAATGGGGCGTAGTGATTTCCCAGCAGCAGCAGGGGCGTCTATCCCGGTGCCCCCGGCGGGCTTCTCGAACCGCCTCAATGGCTCCGGCAACTCATCTGGGCCCCCGGCAGTGAGTCGCCCGGCAAGACCGGTGTCGAGAATGACCACCGTCGCACCAACAACCGGGGCGGGGATCGGTGGGGTTTCGTAGCCAGGATCCTCGGTCGGGATAGCGGTGTTCGCCCTGCGACCGGTTCTCGTATAGTCGTACGCGGCAATACTGCCGCCCGGAGCGTTCCCGTACAGCGGATTGCCGTAGAGCGGGTTGCCATACAAGGGGTTCCCGTAGAGCGGGTTGCCATACAAGGGGTTCCCGTAGAGCGGGTTCCCATACAAGGGGTTCCCGTAGAGCGGGTTCCCATACAGCGGGTTTCCGTAGAGGGGATTGCCGTAGAGGGGGTTCCCATACAGCGGATTGCCGGACATGGTGTGCGGAAACATCACGTGGTTAGGTTGAGCCTTGAAACCGCCGTCGCGGATGTCGGCAATCAATTCGAGGACGTTGACGGCCCGCCCCACGCCATCGAAGTCTTCGAGATCAAAGAAGGTGAACCCGTCGCCATCGGCCTCCGGCGCGGGGCGTACCCCGCCTGGGACTTCGTCGTACCGCATATCCCTGCCGCGGAGCAACAGGATCGCGAACTCGCGGGCGGCCACTCCTGAGGTTATGAACTGGTGCGGCCGGTAGGCGAACTCGGAGCCGGGCGTTCCCCCGAAACGGACTCGGTCAGACCATCCTGGCATGACAATACCCTCCCCCGAACTTCATTCGGGCTTCGCGCTCATTACAGTAACTGGTATGTCAATACGTCTATGAACTAGTTCACCCTGAGCCCAATGTTGTGGCAAGGCGCCCGGCGATTTGGCCGAAGAGCTCGGAAGCCATCTCGGCCGCCACGGCGGCGTCGAGGGCGGCGCCATCACGCACGGAACGGTCGAAATTCGTGTCTCCGAGTGCCTGTTGCGTGCGGACGAGCAGGGCGTCGAAAGCACTGAGATCATCCGGATAAAGCTGCTGGCCCGCTTCGGACAACATCGAACTGCCCTTGGCGGCGAGCAGCGCCGAGGTTGTCCAATCTCCGGTACCGGCAGCCAGGCGTGATGCGAGCAACAGCGAGTACGCCACGAGGACGGGCTGGCCGAGCGCAAGTGCCGACTCGAGACACTGACTTTGATACGCCGCCGCCGTGGAGTCATCTCCGCGACGCGAGGCTATCTCCGCAAGATTCCCGGCGGCCCCCGCTACGAACGCTTCGTGGCCGGCCAACCGATGCTCGGCAAGCTCGCTTTCAAAGGCTGCGGCCCCTTTGTCGAGGTCGCCCATCGCCGAGGTAGCAAGGCCGAGCAGGTTCCACATCCGCGCGCGTCCGCGCGGCGATACGGATCCCGCGAGGGCTGTCTCGGCGATGGATGCAGCAAACTCGGGATTACTACTTCTCATCGCCACATCACCGTTCGCGCGATCGACGCAGACATCGTCCCAGTCCGGGCACCCGACGCGGAGCCGAAGTTCGCTCGCCCGCGCGAGGATCTCCCGGGCAGGTTCTACCGCGCCAACTCGCAGCTGCAGGTGAGCGAGTTGCGCGAGCAATGCGACCCGGCTGGATGTTTCAGCGGCAAGGTCCCGGGCGAACCGGGTCAGCTCTTCGATGCCAGTCGCGAACGATTGAACTGAATCCAGGTACCGCCCAACGAGGCAGGCGATCTGTTGGGCGGCCTCCTGGTCAAACGGAGCGACATGCGGAATCAGTACGCGAAGATTGTCGAGCTCGAGCCCGGCCTCTCCAATCCAGGCGCGGTCGGCGGCCTTCCAGGGGCCAAGACGTTGGAGGTACCAGGCTGCAAGCCGCGTGGCCACTGGCCCGGCTTCATCGGCCGCGTTGAGATTGCGGTGGCCATACTGGCGGACAGTTTCGAGGAGGCGGTAGCGGGTCGCATTTGCCGTGAGGTCCGTGCCCGCGAGTGAGCGCTCGACGAGCGACCAGACGATTTCGGCAACCTCGTCTGCCTGGATGTCTGCTCCCGATACGGCTGCCGCTGCCGCTTCGAGCGAAAAGCCGGTGCCGAAGATGGAGAGTCTTCTCCAGGCTGCCTGTTCTGCCGGACTGAGGAGGCGGTGGCTCCAATCGAGCAACGCTTGCATGCTCCGCTGACGTTTCGGGAGCGTCCGGTCGTTGGTTCGCAGCAGATGAAACATGTCGTCGAGCCCGGCGAGGATCTCAGCGGGACTTAGCACCGCAGTACGAGCGGCCGCGACTTCAATGGCGAGCGGAAGGCCTTCCATGCGGCGGCAGATACCCACCACGGCGCCCATGGCAGCCGATTCAAGCGGTAAGTCCGGCCGTGCCTCATGGGCACGATCAAGGAACAGGCGAACGGACGCCCATTGCTGAACTTCAGGGTCATCGCCACCCTCTGCCGGCGGGATGGGAAGCGGGAGAAGGTGGAAGACTTCCTCGCCTGAGATACGAAGCGCTTCCCTGCCTGTCGCGAGAAGCCCAACATTCGGGCAATACCGCAACACGTCCCGTACGAGCCGTGCGCAGGTATCCACGTGCGCTTCGATGTTGTCGAGGACGATGAGCAGGTGTTTTTCGGCGAGGTAGTCGAGGATTTCTTTCCACCGGCTGGCTCCTCCGGGAGCCACACCCAGCGCGGAACCAATCGCGTCCTCTATGAGTGAGCTATCGTCCACTACCGCCAGGTCGACTGCCCAAACGCCGTCGGCCCACGAGGGTGCGACGCGCAAACCGACTTCCATCGCGAGTCGAGTCTTGCCGACGCCTCCGGGACCCACGAGGGTGACTGCCTTCTGAGCGGCTAGTTTAGAAACGAGCAGACTGACATCCGTCTCCCGGCCGATGAAGGAAGTGGAAGGGTGTACGAGGTTGTGCCCTTCGGCGGGGAGTGCCCGAACGGCAGGGAAGCTGATTTCGAGGCCATCGGAAGCAAGCTGGAACAGGCGGGTGGGCTCATCGAAGTCCCTCAGGCGGAATCGGCCAAGGTCGAGGAACTGCAGCCCACTGGTCGTCGCACAACTCTTCATGGCATCGTCTGATATCAGTACCTGGCCCCCGTAGCCCGCATTGATGACCCGAGCCGCCTGGTGTACCGCGAGCGCCACATAGTCTCCGTTGTGCGGCGCGGCGAGGCCTGAATGGATGCCCATGCGGACCTTCAGCGGCGGCTCCATGGGCCAGTGTTCCGAACCGATCAGGCGTTGTCCGGCGGCGCACGCCCGAACGGCTTCCTCCGTGTTCTGGAAGGCCACAAACGATCCATCACCCTCTAGACCGACCAGGTGCCCATTGAACCCATCCCAGGCTTCTTGAAGGAGGGCGCGGTGACGATCGAGGACGTCCGCGTAGCTCTCGCCGAGGCGCTTTATGAGGCGCGTCGAACCTTCGATGTCCGCAAAGACGAAGGTAACGATGCCTGACGGAAGTGCCCGGTCGTTCATGGGGCCGAATCATCACCGATCGGGGGTGCGTCTACCAGCCGTAACAGGAGCAAAGTCTCAATTATGCCACCGGGCCTCGTGCTTACGCAGTCAATTCGCGAAGAAGCCGAATGGCCGCCGCATCGAAACGCGCGGGGTCGGCATAGGAGCGGGCGACCACCATGGCCTAGTTCGTAGCCCAGAGCCTCAGAGACCGATCGACCTCGGCCAGAGGACGATCAAGTGGGTACCCGCGGCATTCCAGACCATGAGCGGTGATTGGAAACTGAGGGCGCCATTGACCAGGTTCCGTGGCTGAGGGCCGGTGCCTACGACGTCGACATCGAACTGGTCGATGGAAACTGTCTCAAAGTTGGTGCCATAGGCAGGGCCAACCGCGCCGGTTTTCCTGGCGACGGCGATGCTGCCTCCACGACCCAGTTCGCCGGCCACTCCACCGGAAATGCACTGAGTCAGCG
>JANPDX010000211.1:0-2152 GCA_031431695.1 Dehalococcoidia bacterium | reverse complement strand
GCTTCATCGGCCATCGAGCGGGTTCACCGTGATGACCTTCGGCGTCGGTATCGGCGCACTAATCGGGACCTTCACGCTTGCCGTGATGACCGGCATTCACCAGGGCAAGCTCCTCTTCCTGATGGCGCTGGCGAGCGGTCTTTCCCCAATCCTGATGGGCGCGAGCATGAACCTCTACCCGGCGGCGTTCAGTGCCACACTGATCGGCGCATCCCAGGCGATGTTCATGGCCCTGAGCGCGATGTTGCTCCAGGAAGTTGTCCCGGACGCAATTCGCGGGCGCGTCATGAGTCTCTACCTGATGTCAGCGGGCGGCATCATGGCGATCATGAACCTTGCGTTTGGCACGCTCGCCGACCACACCGGCTCGCCGATCCTGTTCGCGTTGCCGGGAGCGGTATTCGTCGCGATCACCCTCGCCTCAACGGTGACGGGGCCGGACCTGCGCAGGATTTACCGGACGGGCATTGCAGCCCGGCCTGCCGCCTGAAACCACGCGAGTCCCTCGATCCGGCTTTCCGTCATCACACCACCGAATCGAGCCAGCCGATTATGTCCGCGGTCACTTCGCCGCGGTTGGTTTCGTTCAGCATCTCGTGGCGGCCGTCCTTGTAGTAGAGCGTGTCAATCCGCTTCAGTCCGGCCTCGTTCCAGAGTTTCTGCAACTCGTAAAGGCCCTCCATGCCGCGGTTAACTGGGTCCTTCGTACCGGCCACGAACAGGCATGGCAGGTCGTAGCGGATTCTCGCGAGGGTCTCGGGAGCAGTCAGGCGGCTCGCGCTCGCGAATCCACTGCGTTGCGAGGTCCTGGTCTCGAAGCCGCACATGGGATCGGCGATGTACTTGTCGACCTCGTCCGGGTCGCGGGAGAGCCACTCATAGTGCGTGCGCGCTGGTTCAAAAGCAGCATTCGGGGTAAATGCCACCGGTGCCCCATCACTTGTCCGGCGGCCCATGCGCGAACTGGAACCGGAGAGGGCCAGGGCAGTGATCGCCCGCGAACCGTCGGGTGCCAACTGCTGAGCGGCGGCCGAGCCCATGCTGTGCCCGAACAGGATTGCCGGGAGCGCCGGGTGGGCGGCCTTCGCAATTTCGATGAACTGGCCGATATCGGCGACGAGCGCGTCCCAACCGCCTTCGCCGAAGTCGCCCAGGCCCTCTGGGCCGGGTGAGTTGCCGTGGCCGCGATGGTCCAGCGACCAGACCTCGTAATCGGCTGCGTTGAGGGCACGGGCGAAGCGGCCGTAGCGAAGCGAGTGCTCGGCCGCGCCATGCGCGATGACCACGATGCCCTTCGCGGCCTGCCGCTCCCAGACAAAGCCCTGCAACGAGAAGCCATCGATGGCGGAATTGAAGCGGAAGGTTCGGTCGGCGGGGACATACCCAAGGTTCATGAATTCACTCCTTCAGTGTGGTGTGCGTGTCTCCCCTCTCGCAGTCCTTCCAGGGAAGGAGGAGAGAGGTTGGGGGTGAGGGCGATCATCGGGCGTTGACTCCCTGAGTGACTACAACGCCCGACTTCACGAGCCGGTCAAGGTCGTTGAGCATGCCGATGTCTGCGAGGATGCTGGCGGCATCAGCGCCGGGAATGGGAGCGGGGCGGCCGGGCACCGGTGGAGTACGAGAGAGCCGGGGCGATGGGCCGATGGTGGTCACCAGGCCCTGGCCATCGTGCTCGCGGGTGATGCTGAGGCCCCGCCCCTGTGCCCACGGGTTGTCCATCAGTTCGCGGAAGTCCTGGACAATGGCGTGCGCGCCGATGCCAGCCGCTTGGAGCCTATCCACGAGGTTGGCCACGGACTGCGACTTGAAGATCGACTCGAGTTCGGCCTCAGACTTCCCGGCGAGTTCGGCTATAGCGGCAACGTCCGAGGGTCGGGCCGCAAGGAAGAACCAGCCGTCCCTCGCCTCGTAGCAGCGGTTCGAGGGCGCGCTGCCGATGACGTCCTGGCCGCGTGGCTCGTCCCACTTCTTCCCGGCGTAGTCCTGCAGGTAGAGCGACTGGAGCATGGTGCCCGTGTAGGCCAATGCGGTATCGACATGCTGGCCCTTACCGGTCTTCTGGCGGTGAAGCAATGCCAGCGCGACGCCATAGGCGCCCATGAATCCCGTGCCGTAGTCGTTCACGGCGAAGGGCGCGAGGGCCGGGCGT
>JANPDX010000210.1:0-7316 GCA_031431695.1 Dehalococcoidia bacterium | reverse complement strand
GTGAAGGTCGGCTTGACTCTCTCGAAGGGATGTCAACCAACTGACTACCTTCGTTCCAGACACCTCCGTATTGATCGCCGCCCTCTCAAGCTGGCAGGCGAGCCACGAACGGGCGCGCGTCGAGCTGAGAGACAGGCTGGGACGCGGCGAGACGATGCTGCTGGCCGCGCATTCGCTCGTTGAGTGTTACTCCGTCCTCACGCGCTTACCCGCGCCGCTGCGACTCTCGCCCGAGGTGGCATTGCGGATGATTCGTGACGGGGTGGTGTCTCGAGGCACGGTGATCGGGATGCGCATCGACGACTACCTTGGGTTTCTCGAACGGTCGGTTGTCCGGGGCGTCGCGGGCGGACGAATTTACGACGCTTTGATTATGGCGACCGCGAAAGATTCGGGAGCGGATGTTTTAATCACGCTCAATCGCCGGCACTTTGATGGCCTGGAAGGAGGCGTGGAAGTTCGCGAGCCCGGATCCGACTGAGGCTCCGCCCCTCCCGTTAGCCTTCGCAAGGAGTTTGGGACGCCGACAAAAGACGGGGTGTAGGGCTCGCACTTGTCGATAATTCAAAAGGGGCCGCAAATGCGGCCCTCGTTTGTTGTCTGCCATTCCGATGGTATTTTTATGGTAGACTTTTGCCATGAAAACTACCATGGATAGTGCCGGAAGACTCGTAATTCCGAAGCGTATCCGTGAGCAGGCGGGCCTAACGCCCGGCGCCGAGATCGAGGTGCGCTACTGTGACGGCCACGTGGAGTTGGAGGCGGCAGCCGCCGGAAATCACCTCGAACGACGTGGCCGCTTTCTCGTGGCGGTCTCTGACGATCCGACAGCCGTGCTGACGAGCGAGATGGTCGAACAAATCATCGAGGACATCCGAAACGAGCGGGAGGCCAGCATCCTGAACCCCGAGACGGATTCGTGACGCGTTTCGCAGTCGACTCCAGTGTGATTGTGGCTGCTACGGTTGCCACGCACCCGCGGCACAGAGAAGCGGCTACCGAACTCGAATCGCGACTGGATGCCAGGGACACAATGATCATCCCGGCGCATGTGCTGGCCGAAGTCTATTCCGTCCTCACGGGAATGCCGCCTCCCGGCCGGATGTCCGCGGCTGCGGCGCGCGATTCTCTGCAGAGTGTCGTCGCTGCTGCGGAAAGCGTCATCGGTCTCGCGGGCGACGACTATCTCAAATTGATTCGGCGAGCGGCCGACCGTGGAATCGCGGGAGGCCGGATCTACGACTACCTGATCGCTGAATCGGCGCGACTGGGCGCCGCCGAGGTGTTTCTGACGTTCAACATGCGGCACTTCGCCGGGGTCATGCCCGGCATCGAGATCCGCGAACCAGGGTCGCGCTGACACCTCGCCGTTAGCCCCCAATCCCCCGCTCGGGTAGGATTCGCCTCACTCGGGATAGTCGCGCTTAAGCCGCGAGGCGGTCCCCACAACCTCACGCCGGGATTCGATACACATGACCTCGATACCGCAAAACAGTCCTGAGCCCAGCCGCCCGCCCAAAGGCACGAGGTTCCGTGCCAGTTGGGGAGGCCTCCTCATACCGGTTGCCGTAATCGGCGCGATTTCGGCCGTCGAGACAGCACGCACTACCGACGCCTCGCGGGAGGTGTTCTTCAACATCAAGACGCCCTGGCTGATGTACTTCCTGTTTGCGTTGAGCATGGCCTTCATCATCGGCGCATTCCTTCAGCGCATGCGCATCTGGCGGCTTGGCCGCCCGCACCACGTGAACCGTAGCCTCGGCGCGCGCATCACCCAGGCCCTCACGATGGGCGCCGGCACCAGCCGCGTGAAGAACGACCGTTTCGCCGGCGTCATGCACGGCTGCATCTATTCGAGCTTCCTCGTGCTCACGATTGTGACCGGGTTGCTGGCGCTCGACGACTACCTGCCAATCATCTTCCGCATGGATACCGAACACGCCTTCCTCAAGGGCGGGGTGTACCTGGTGTACAGCCTCGTCGGCGACACCTTCGGTCTCATCGGACTTGTCGGCGTGGGCATGGCGGTCTACCGCCGTTACGTCGCTCCTCCGGACAAGCTCACCTGGGACCGCCGTTCTGCCGAAGACGCCCTGATCGTCGGGCTACTTGGTTTCGTCCTCTTCAGCGGCATCGTCGTCGAGGGCCTGCGCATCGGCGGGGACGAAATTCCCGGTGGGAACGAAAGTTGGTCGAAGTGGTCGCCCGCGGGATATGTCGTCGCAAAGGCCCTCGGCGGGGTCAGCGAAAACACGTTGCTCGATGTCCACGTTGGGTGGTGGTGGTTCCACGTCGTGTCCGCGTTCTCGTTGCTGAGCCTCATGGCCGTGACGAAGTTCCGGCACATTGTGTTCGCGCCAGTCAACGCGTTCTTCAAACGCCCGTCGACGCAGTTGTACCTCGCCCCGATGGGAGATATCGAAGCGCTGATCGAATCCGGGGCGGGCCTTGGCGCCGGTAAGCTCGAAGACTTCACCTGGAAGCAGCTGTTCGATGCTGACACCTGCGTGCGTTGCGGCCGCTGCACGGAAGTGTGCCCGGCCTACCTCGCGGGCCAACCGCTTTCACCGATGGCCCTCATCCAGGACATGAAGACCTACATGAACCATGCGGGGCCGCTGGTGATAGCCGGAAAGGACCCGGGAGAGACGCTCGAACCGCTCGTCGGCGGCTACATTAAGGACGAAACGCTCTGGGCCTGCCGCACCTGTGGAGCCTGCGTCCAGGAGTGCCCGGTACTCATAGAGCATGTGCCGAGCATCGTCGATATGCGGCGCTACCTGGTGATGGAGCAGGCGCGCGTGCCCGCCACCGCGCAGGCGGCCTTGCAGAACATCGAGCAGCGCGGCCACCCGTGGCGCGGTACCCAATTCACCCGCACGACATGGATCGAACAGTTGCAGGAAAAGGGCATGGACGTGCCAATGTTCGATGGATCGCAGGAGTACCTCTATTGGGTGGGCTGCTCGGGCGCGCTCGTTGAACGGAACGTGCCCATCACCCAGGCCGTAACCAAGCTTTTGATGGAGTCAGGTACCAGCTTCGGTGTACTCGGCCAGACGGAAACCTGTAGCGGCGACCCGGCGCGGCGCCTGGGCAACGAGTTCCTCTACGCGACGCTGGCACAGGGCAACACGGACACGATGAACGAGATGGGCGTGAAGCGCGTTATCACCTCGTGCCCGCACTGCTTCAACACGTTCAAGAACGAGTACCCGGATTTCGGCGGCAAGTACGAAGTCACACACCACGCCGACTTCCTCCAGTTCCTGCTGGCCAAGGGCGACCTGAAACCGAAGGAACAGAACAACGCCACGATCACCTACCACGACAGTTGCTACATCGGGCGGGGCAACGGCATTTACGATTCGCCGCGGCAGGTGTTGGAAGCTATCCCCGGAGCGACCCTCGTTGAGATGCCCCGGAACAAGGAAAAGGGCATGTGCTGTGGGGCCGGCGGCGGCAACATGTGGCAGGAAGAAGCCGGGACACGCGTGAACCACCTTCGTGCGGCCGAGGCTGCGAACACGGGCGCGAGCATCGTCGCGACGGCCTGCCCATTCTGTATCCAGATGTTCGATGACGGCATCCCGGGCGTCCAACCCGACGAGGCAAAGCGCACCATCAAGGCCTACGACATCGCCGAACTACTGGAAGTGAGCGTGAAACCAGCGGCCATGGCGATGGTCGATGGCGCGGTCGAGATGCCGCCCGGCGTGAGCTAGGCAGGACAACAACACCATCAGAGGGCCCGCAGTGATGCGGGCCTTCCTGCGTGAGCTGCCTTGGCTGGGCTTGATCAGGTGGTTGGATTGCCCCTGCTTTCGCCGTACACTGGCAACATGCGCACTGTCTCCGCGGCTGCGGCTCAAGAAGACCTCGATCAACTCCTCGCTGACGTCGCTGAGTCGAGCGAACCGATTCAAATAGATGGTCCGCAAGGAGAAGCCGTTCTGGTCTCCGCGGCTGAGTGGCGCTCCCTTCAGGAAACGCTGTTTCTTCTTTCCATTCCAGGCATGCGCGAATCGATCCTGGAGGGAATGTCGACGCCAATCGAGGATTGCGTCACCGAACTGGACTGGTGAGCGACTGGCAGGTCGTCTACACCAGGCAAGCTGAGAAAGACTTCGTCAAGCTGGGCCGTTCCAACCTCAAGGAACGTGCGTTTCGGCTCATCGAACTGCTCCATGAAGACCCTTTCGCGAGCCCTCCCGCATTTGAGGTTCTGGTCGGGGAGTTGTCCGGTTCGTACTCCCGGCGAATCAACGCACAGCATCGGCTCGTGTACGAAGTCTCGGTCGAGCTGCGAGTGGTCAAGGTCGTCCGTATGTGGACACACTACGAGTAGCCGCCACTACCGAAGTCAGAAGGCCCGCAGTGATGCGGGCCTTCTTAATCCTGCCTGGGCTACCTCGCTCAACTTTCTGGCTGCAGCGCCCAGGTCATTTCTTCGTAACGGACCCCATCGCTCTCCATGCGTTCGTCCGTGGAGAGGTACGTGAATCCCGTCGACCGAGCGACCCCGATACTCGCAACGTTTGCAGGATGACAGTTGAGGACAAACCGGCGGATGCCCGCATCGAAGCCAGCCACGGCTACAGCCCGCACCGTCTCGGTAGCGTATCCCTTCCTGAGATGATCGAGCAGCACCCAGTACCCAATGTTGAGTTCACCGGCATCGACCCATCGCGCGCCGCAGTTCCCGACGTAAGAGCCGTCAGGCAGGAAAATCCCGTAAGCGAACCGCTCAACGGCATCGAATGCGCGTTGGGCATCGGCGATGAGGGCGGCACGGTCGCCGAGGAGTTCCGCCCTCGCCTTCGGCATGAAACGACCGATATGGTCGATCGAACGGATGGCGTCGCCGTCCAGGGCCTTCACGTCGGCAGCTTCGTACGGCCGCAAGACGAGTCTGGCGGTCTCAATCCGCCTGGGAAGTCGAACCGAAGCGATGGGTCACCTCCGGTCGCTCCACTGTTCGCGCGCGTGGCTGATTCCGAAGATAACAAACGGGCGGTTTAGCCGTGCTCATCGACAAGCCGCGCGCGCCGTTCGAGGACGTCCCCCAGCGTTTCGCCCATGGCGCGTTCCAGTTGCGCAAGGTGTTCGCGGTCGTGGTGTACCCAGGCGCCGAGGAACTGTTCGACGGTGAACGTCTGCCCGAGCGAACGTCCGGACCGTTGCCAGTCTTCCGGGCGCAGCCCGCGCAGGATTGAGAGGCTCGCCTGGCGTTGCAACGCGAAGTCGGCCAGCAGCCATTCCTTGCGGTCTCGCGTGCGGTTGCGGCCGGGTTCCCAGTCGCCACCATCGATATTCGCGAGCTCCGGGTTGGGCTCGGCGAGCATCCGTTCGAGGGCGACCCGCATGCAGAGGTATTCGTCATCGCGGAAGTGCGCAAGGATGACGCGCGCACTCCATTCGCCGTCGGCGGCAGCCTTGAGCCGCCCCTCGGGCGCTTCGGCCACGAGGTGAGCGAGTGCCTTCGGCGTGGCCGCGAGTTGTTCGATGAGTTCCTGCATCGGGACACTCTACCCACGTCTCGCCTCTGGCGCCTTTCCTCTAGTATTTGGCTATGCGTGAACCAGTCTCTTCCCGCCATTCGGTGAATGGCGTCGAACTGCAAGTCTACGAATGGCCGTCCGATGGGCCTGCGGTATTCTTCGTCCATGCCACTGGTTTCCATGCGCGATGCTGGGACCAGGTGGTAAACCGCCTGCCCGAGTTCCGGTGCATCGCCGCCGACATGCGCGGCCACGGGCTCAGCGCCAAGCCGCCGCCGCCGTACCTCTGGCGCTACTTCGGCGAGGACGTGGCGGCCCTGGCGCGAAAGCTGAAACTCGATGGCGCGCTCGCCGTGGGCCACTCAAAAGGCGGCTACGCAGTCACGCTGGCGGCGGCGTTGGAGCCCGCTATCTTCTCCGGGCTGCTGTTGGTCGATCCGGTCATCCTTTCGAGGGAGGCGTACGCGGCTCACCGAGGAGACGTGGAGCACTTCGCGGCGCGCCGGCGCAACGAATGGTCATCGCCTGAGGCGATGTTCGAAAGCTTCAAGGGCCGCCCGCCGTTCAGCCTCTGGGACCCGGCCGTATTGCACGACTATTGCCAGTACGGCCTGGTGGCCAACCCGGATGGCGCGGGCTACGTGCTGGCCTGCCCCCCGGCGGTCGAAGCGGCCACGTACTCCGGCAGCTCCGGCGGAGACATCTACAAGGAAATCGCGACCATCGAAATCAGGGTGCGGGTGCTTCGCGCTCGTTCGCGCTCGACCGAGTCAGTCGTATCCGACATGAGCGGTTCACCGACGACCCCGGACCTCGCAAGTCACTTCAAACACGCGGACGACCTGTACCTGCCCCAGTACACGCACTTCATCCCGATGCAAGACCCCGAGTTCGTCTCCGGACAAATTCGCCAGATGGCACTGTGACCGTCTTCGGAGGCAGGCTGCCCGCGACCCGGCACCAGGATTTCCGGCGGCTGTGGCTGGGCGGCGCGTGTTCCAGCACGTCGCTCTGGACGCTCCTGCTGGCGAACGCGTGGATTGTCTACCGGCTCAGCGACTCGTCGTTCTGGGTCGGAGTTTCGACGTTCGCCTCGATGTCGCCCTACCTCGTGGCGCCGCTGGGCGGAATGGTGGCCGACCGCGCGGAACGCCGCATTCTCGTACGCGTCACGCGGCTTTCAATGTTCAGCGTCGGCTTCGTGCTCTTCGGGCTGGCGTTGCTGAACGTGATCGAAGTGTGGATGGTCGTCCTGCTGGCGCTCGCCCAGGGGGTGATTCGGTCGATCGAGATACCGGCGGACCAGGCGTTGCTGGCAAACGTCGTGCCGCCGGAGGACCTTGGCAACGGCGTTGCCCTGACAAGCACGACCCAGCACGGGACGCGGGCGGTAGGGCCGCTGCTCGCTGGGCCACTGCTCGCGACAGTCGGAGTCGAGGGCGCCTACGCCGTCTCGGCGCTGTTTTCGCTGGCCGCGTACTTCGCGGTAAGAGAGATAACCGTCTCTTCGCGGGGCGGCGTTGTCCGTCTTTCCGACGTCTACAACAACCTGCGGGAGGGTCTCGGCTACGTGAGGCGCACGCCGCCCGTGCTGGCGCTCTTCGCGCTGGTGTTCTTCCACTGTTCGCTAACGATGTCGTTCGACGCGATGCTTCCCGGGTTCGCCGAAACCGAGCTTCATCGGCCATCGAGCGGGTTCACCGTGATGACCTTCGGCGTCGGTATCGGCGCACTAATCGGGACCTTCACGCTTGCCGTGATGACCGGCATTCACCAGGGCAAGCTCCTCTTCCTGATGGCGCTGGCGAGCGGTCT
>JANPDX010000209.1:0-13313 GCA_031431695.1 Dehalococcoidia bacterium | reverse complement strand
AGCGTGGGCCTGTAGCTCAGCCGGTAGAGCAGTGGACTTTTAATCCATTTGTCGAGAGTTCGAATCTCTCCGGGCCCACCAGTTTTTGCAGCTGGAGTTGACGATAAATCGTCCAGAATGTCCGTGAGGACGCCGGCTTGCCAACATTCTGCCAACGGGATTTTTGGGGATTAGCCAGGACGAGGCGGCATTTGAGCGGCCGGATCCGAGGATTATGTCCATTGCATCGGCTACTTCGCGCTGGAAATCTGGCAGGACGAGCGAGTACGTGTCCATCGTCATTTGGACGGACGCGTGCCCCAGGGCTCCGCTGAAATCCAGCGCAACGTCGTGGCGAATCGAGGGCTCGGCCTTCCGCGAGGATAGGGTGGCTGGACGGGCGCCGCCCGCGCGTTCGTCCGAATCGCCTAACGCGAACTCGTGTTCGCCGGCGAACTACGTCCGTCCGGTGTGCCAGTCGAACTGTTGCGGCTTTCGCTGCGCGCGAGGGTCGATCAGGATGTGTACGAGCGCGGGGCCGCTGCCTGTGTTCGCCGCCTCCAGGGCGGGGAGCAGTTCTTCCGCGCGTTCGACGAAATAGCCGCGGCCTCCGAACGCTTGCATCACCATTTCATAGCGGGCTCCGGGAAGGAGCGCGAACGGCGGCGGCGATACCCCCGGGCGAAGTTCGCTCACACCTCCGCCGATGCCATTGTTGTTGATTACGATGACCGTGATTGGCAGGCCGTAACGGCACATGGTCTCGACTTCCATGCCGCTGAATCCGAAAGCCGCGTCGCCCTCCACGGCCACAATGCGCTTGCCCGGGTTGGACACTGCCGCCGCGATCGCGAAGCCCATGCCCACGCCCATGGTCCCGTAGGTACCCGCGTCCAGGCGCTGGCGCGCGTCAAAGTTCGGCAGGATGGCGCGCCCGATGTCCATCGTGTTCGCGCCTTCACTGACGATGATGGTGTCCTTCGTCAACGAGTCGCGGACATCCTTGAGCACCCGCTGATAGTTCAGTGGCGGGCCATTCTCGGCCATCATCCTTTCCGTGACCGCCTCGTTTTCGGCGGCGGCATTGGCGATGCCCGTGCGCCATGTCGTCTCGGCGGGGTACTGCCAGGGGTCATCCGCGAGCAGCCGGTTCAACTGGCCCATCACCGCTTTGCCGTCGCCGACGAGCGCCACTTCCGCCGCAACGTTCTTTCCGATCTCCTCGGGAGCGATATCCAACTGGATGACGCGCACATCCGGGCGAAAACGGGGAGGCAGGCCGAAGTGCAAAATCCAGTTGAAGCGGGCTCCGAGGAGCACAACGAGGTCCGCATTCTGCAGGGCAAAGGTGCGCGCAGCCGCCACGGATAGCGGGTGGTCGTCCGGAATGACGCCCTTTCCCATTGGCGTCGCCAGGTACGGGACTTGCGTCCGCTCGATGAACTCGCGTGTCTCCGTCTCAGCTCGCGCCCAGGCGAGCCCTTTGCCCACGATAACCAGCGGGTTTTCCGCCGATTTGAGCGCGTTGAGGGCTTCTCGTACCGCCTCATCCGGCGCGAGCGTCCGTGGTGGGTCGCCGACAGTGGGGGCAAGGCGAATGTCTGCTTCATCGATCGACGCCGTGAGGATGTCGTCGGGGCAGTCCAGGTACGAAGCTCCGGGCCGCCCGACGAGTGCGTGGCGCACGGCCTGTTCCACGTAGAACGGGATGCGGTCCGGGCTTTCCACGGCGTGGGCGTACTTGCAGAACTGGCGGACCGCTTCGACCTGGTTCTCTTCCTGAAAGGCGCCCCGTCCGTTCTGGTAGACAGCCGACGCGCCACCGATGAGGATCATCGGCCAACAGTTCTGCTGTGCGTTGGCCAGCCCCGCGATGGCATGGATAACACCCGGACCAGAGACAACGGTGCAACCCTGCGGGCGACCGGTGAGATATCCCGCGGCCTGGGCGGCGTATGAAGCAGCCTGCTCGTTTCGCATGCCGATGTACGTGATCCCGGCCTTTTGTGCCTGTGAAGCGAAGGCAGTGATAGGAAAGCCGACCACCCCGAAGAGGTAATCGACGCCCTGCTGTTTCAGGCAACGCGCGAGGAGGGCGGCGCCGGTGGTCGTCTGTGGTTCTGCCATGGGTGGTGCTCCTTTGTGTCGATTGTTCAGTTGCTGACTTGAGGTCCTACGAGATGGCTCCGGACGCGCGAAGGCCTTCGATGGCGACTGCGCTCAACCCGAGCTCCGTGGACAGGACGGTGTCGGTGTCGGCCCCGAGCAGCGGCGCCGCGCGGAGCGGGACATGGGAACGTGACATTCGCAGCGGCGAACGCATCAGTGTGACCGTTCCCTCCACAGGATGCTCAACTTCCTCGATAAAGCCACGCGCCCGGAGGTGCGGGTCGTGCAGCACTTCCATCGTGTCGTAGATAGCGCTTGCAGCGACCCCGCCCTCACAGAGGATGCGCATTGCCTCGAACTTCTGGTATTTCCGCGTCCACGCCGAGATTTCCGCGTCCAGTTCATCCGCGTGGGCAATGCGCAGGCGGCCGCTCGCGAACCTGGGATCGGTCAGCAAGTCATCCCTGTCGATCGTCACGCAGAGGCGATCCCACATGCGGGTGTCCGAAATGAGCATGTAGACGAAGTCGTTCGATCCGCCCGGCGCACACGGATACATTCCAGTTGGGGCGCCGCCTCGATGTCCTTTGCGCTTCACTGGTTCGCGGCCCCACTGCGTGACGCCAGTCGTCCGCATGAACATGGTCATCACCTCCTGCATGGAGATTTCGATGAACTGGCCTTCGCCCGTACGCATCTTCTGCGCCCACGCGGCAGTGACTGCGAGGGCTGTCTGCATGCCCGTCCCGCTGTCGGCCATCGTCGGGCCCGGCTTCACCGGTGGGCCGTTTGCCTCGCCGGTGATCGAAAACGCTCCCGCGGCGGCCTGCGCGAGCGAATCGAAACACTTCCAGTTCGCATAGGGCCCTGAGAGTCCGTAACCCTTGATACGCGCGTAGATGATGCCCGGATTGAGCGCCGCCATCACCTCGTAGCCGATGTCCAGTTGCTCGATCACGCCCGGACCGAAATTCTCAACAAAGGCATCGAACCGCGGCACAAGATCCAGCAAGACCTGCCGGCCGGCGGGGGTCTTCAAGTCCAGGACAATGCTGCGCTTGTTGCTGTTGTAGTTAAGGAAGTACTGCGAATCCTCATCGCCATGAGCAAATGCGCGGCGGCCGGGGTCGCCCTGCGGGGACTCGATCTTCACCACATCTGCTCCGAGCCATGCGAGCATCTGGGTCGATGAAGTGCCTGCCTCGTACTGAGTCATATCGAGAATTCGTAGGCCTTCGAGCGCCGAATTCATAGTTTCCACCGAGCCTTTGCCTGATTCCGCGCATCCTACGCGTTCGGTGCGAGCCCAGGGAGGGCCGATGGTGCCGCGGGCTGAGACCATCACGCGCCCAACCCTTGCACGCATCCTTCGAGGTCCGGGGTCGTCGTATCGCGTCCTCGCTCTTACACGAATGCAAGTTCGTGACTGCCGAGCAGAGATCCGAACCCCGACCAAAGGTTCCAAAGCCCCTCCTCTGGAAGACGCCCGGGTTGCTCCGGTCATAGGGTCGGGCAAGTCGCGATTGCAACCGTGATTGACGGCACGGTGCTAGCCGGTTCGAGTCTGTTGGACACGCGCCACGGTAATACCGGGAACCCAGGGCACGGTTCCTCAGATCAACCGCTGAGGATGTTCCAGATGATCATCCGCCGCCTTCTCAGTTCGGCCTCAAATGGCTTTTCAGGTTCGGTAGCTGGCTTGCGGGTACCGAGGAGGGCCTCCTTCATGGCGGCCTTCTTCAGGGCCTCAGTGAGGCCGGCTTTCACCGCGCCGTACTGCGGATGTCCTTCGAATACGGCGACAGCCTGGGGGTTCGCGTCCCCGAGATAGAAGCTAATCGACCCGAACAGCCGATCGATGAATGCAGCCGGGTTCTGTGCCAGTTCCACCAGTGCTATTTTCGCCGCCCCAAGGCCGAAGCTGCCCTTTGTCATGTCAACTTCGTTGTCGATCGCGGTTACGCGAGACTGCAATGCCTTCGGAAGGGCCTTCTTTTCTGGCGCCTCGCTAACCATGATGTTGCCGATATTCGACATCGGACCTAGCATCGTGACCCGGTCGGTATTTCCTAGGATTGTGTCACGCGCCATCAAATCGGCGAGCTGCGACCGCATGTTCGAAGTGGAAAGTAGCTGGATCAGTTGGTCGATGTGCTGCGCAATTGCACCGGCATCACCGGTACCAGCTTTCTTCGCTTTACTCGACAGGGACATGCCAGAAGCCAGGCCCATCACTTCCAAAAACTCCGTGTTCGACGACTGGCCTTGGCCCGTCGTCTGCAAATCGTAATCTCCGCGCTTGGCCGCCGCGGCTACAATGTCGCGCCCTTCGGAGGAACCTATCGCGACATTTCGGCCTTTCGGTACGGACACTCCGGCGGAAGCGAGCAGCGACCCGGCCGTGTCCTTTTCGTCTGCTGATCTGTCCTCTGCTTTGACAACGATGTTCTTAACCTTGCCACGCTTCGAACCGAAGAAGTAGACGCCTCCGGAAACACCCTCGCCGGATTTCTTGACCGTGCTGGTTGAGTTCTTCCACTCCTTCGACTTCAGTGGCTTATCGAGGATGGTCGAGGGAAATCTCATGACGGAATGCGGAGTGGTTGCATTTGGTGCCCCGGCCAGGATTCGGGCGGTTGCCCTGTTTCCGATAGACCCCTGCAATTGAGTTAGCACATCGGGAGACTTCGGGGCGGGCGCCGGGTCTTGGATGAGATGGGCGCGATGTTTGGGATTCAGGTCCTCAAGATCTCGGTGAGGCGAAGATGGACGGACGCTGAATTGGCGCCGGGCCTTGGTTCGTCTTGAGATCAACGTCGCCATGAGGTCAGCTCCGCGCCTAAAGAGTGTTTCGGGCACTCCCACAGCCGTTGCCTACCAAGGTGGCAAACGACCTGAAGGCCTGAGATTGGCGGGAGTCTAGCACGCATCCAGATTGCATTCGATGCCTCGTCGGGTGGGATCGATCGCTACTGAACCCAGCCGGCGCAAGCAGACTGGCTGTCCGCGGTTAGTCGCAAACGAGACCGATCGCAGCACCGCTAACCGAGACGTCGATCAGGGACCCCACGACCGATTCCTTGCCCCAAGTCAGCACGCAATCCAGCGACGCTGGAACACGTGGCACGGCGCGCCGGCCAACACCAAGGTTGGAGGCTGGCGCGGCCGACAGGTCAGAACTCTTCGCCATGCCTTCAAGTTCGACATGAACGTGCAATCAGACAAGTGCGAGGCATTTGCTAACGCCTGAGCGAATCGGAGGTTGCGGCGGGACAGCTACACAGAAGTGACGGCGCCGCTCTCCGCGGCTCTGGCCAGGGGCGAGGGTGCGCTCAAGATCGTTTTCAGTAGCGCGTCCGCCTGGATGCGGTGTCCCGTCGCGCTCTTATGTACCCCGTCGGAGGTCGAGAGGGCTTCGCGCGAGGTTGCATTGCGGAAGTCGGCGGCGACATCGGCAATTAAGAAGTGGTGAGATAGCCCAACGCCAGTCATGTAAATTCGGTGCTCGCGGAGCAGGACGTTTGCCTTCTTGTTCTCTCTCACGACGGAATCGGGAAGATCCGGGGCGTGCATCATGACGACGATCAAGCCCTCACGCTGTGAAAGCTGACGCAGCATCTCGACCTGGATGCCGGTGACTTCCTCTTTCGTTGCGGGCGGCTCCGCCCCAATGATTCGCCGGGCGAGCCAGCGACCACGGTGATTTACACGAGCGGGCTTCTCGCCCTCAGGGCCTCCGGTCGCACGTTCGAAGCGAACCTCCAGCTTGTGGAAGAGCCGGTAGGCGCGCGCGCCATAGCGCCTCCGTACACGCTGTCCAACCGTACCGACAACGTAGGAAAAGGGGCCGTATCCGAAAATGACAATTTCTGGCGCGTGCTCGTCCAGCGCCTTCACCACCCGCGGGACGGCCTTCGGACCGACGTGAACGACGGGCAGGTTGACGACTTCCACAGGCTCGCCCAGCACCGCGCTCAACTCGTTCCCGACGAGGATCGGGTACGCGAGTGACGGGTCAGCGAGACTCGCTCCACCGGTGTCGCTCGATCCAATCACGAGCACCTTCAACGCTGGATCCTTCCGGGAGCCTGGCTCCAAAGCCGACCGGATAATGCCACACGCAAGGCAAACTGAAAACCGCCAATCCGGGATTCGGCCCAGCGGCCCGTTCAACCAGCCTCGTGTATCGTCCGGGCGACCACCTCGCCGGAGTATCAACGGAACTCGCGGTGGGGGCGGTCGACCTCGTACACACTACTCTGCCATCGGCCTCTGTTGGCGCGATATCCACGCGGTCCTGCAAAACCTCTCCGTTCAGCCCAGGCACTACCAGCCGATTGGCGAGGCGCTGCTCGGTGCGGCAGATGCGGGACAGTAGCCCCCGGCGCGCGTTTTGCAGCCGAGCTACCGGTCGGCATAGGCTGTCTCATGCCTGACCGAACCGTCCGCCGCGCGAGGATTAGCAGCGTCCGATTGGACTCTCCTCGTTGAGGCGCCGCGGGCCGGCAGGGGCGGAATCGTCCGACCGCCTCACCATCGACCTCGATGGTGTAGCAACCGAGGCCACTGTCATCCGCAGCGCACGCCGGCACCGCACCATCGCTATCTCCGTCGAGGCTCGAAACGTGCGGATTCGTGTCCCGCTGAGGGCCTCCATGGGGCAGATCGAAGAGGCGGTACGCAAGCACAGCGCATGGGTCCGCTCGCGACTGGCGGAACCTCGAGCTGAAGCGCATACGCGGCAGTTCCTCAGCGGCGAGCGCGTTCCCTTCCGCGGAGACTACCTGACGCTCTGCGTTCGGCCCTCTGAAGTTCGCAGAGTCACCACGCGAGTCGAAGGCGGATCGCTCGTCATCGACCTGCCGGCCACAATCCCGCTCAATGAGCGTGCGACCGTTATCCAAAGTGAGATGACCGGCTGGTACCGCCAACGGGCGACCGAGGTGCTTGCGGGTATCGCGGGGCACTGGTCGAAGGTGTCTGGGCTCGTCCCGGCGAAGGTGCTCGTCCGCGACCAGCGCCGCCGGTGGGGCAGTTGCGCGCCGGATGGCACCTTGCGATTCAACTGGCGGCTGATCCTGGTCGAACCGGCCCTTGCCGAGTACGTCGTCGTCCACGAACTCGCCCACCTTCGCCATCGCAACCACCAGGCCGAATTCTGGGCCGAGGTGGCGCACCTGATGCCTGACCACCTGGCGCGGCGCAAGCGCCTCACCAGCGTTGGCCGGACACTCCTTTTGTAAGGGCATGAGTACTTTGCTTGAGAGAGAGGCCGGTTGTTCGGCGTGGCGAAGTGGGCGGATTTCCGTTGGGCGCATGGCGCCGAGCGGGTACAAGACCCGCAACTACGTTTCGTTGGCGGACCCTGCCCTCCTTAACAGTCGGGCACGGGCGTTCTGGTGCCGATTTTGGCCACCCTCACGGTCGGGGCTAGTGGTGCCTTGGAGCTACTTAATCCCAAGCGCAGCTTTCCCGGCCATTTGGGTGACCATGTCGTCCTGGGGCATGTGGATGCGCGCGCAGAGGACGTCGCGGTGGTGGCGTTCGAGCGGGTTGGCGCGAAAGAGCCCGGGATTGCCTATCAGGCTGAGAGCGATATCGACCGCCTTGATGGCGTTGCTACACGCGACCATCTTTGCCATGGCGGTGCCACCTGCCGCCTTGCCCCGGTAGCCATTCGCATCGAGTTCCTTCGCGAGGCCGAAAACCAGCCGCTCATTCGTGAAGAGCAGGGTTTCGATTTCGCCGACGGCTGCCTGCATGCGCGGAAGGGTAGCGAGCGACGCACCGAGGTTTGTGGGTTTGCGTTCGTGCAAATACTTCGCCAGCCAGTTCGCGGCGGAACGGGCGACGCCGTGGTAGAGGGCTGCCAGCACCAGGTTGTTCCAGGCGCCGGGCGCGGGGTCCGGTGGCTGCCAGTCCGCCGGGGGTCGGAGGTCGAGGGCGAATTCGGAGGGGATATCGGCATCACGGAGGATGAGGTCGTGGCTGCCGGTGGCGCGCATGCCCATGTGGTCCCAGGTCTCGGCGACTTCGACACCGGGCGCTTCGCGCGGGACACAGAACCAGCCGGTCTGGGGGTCGTCGCCTTCGGTGCGGGCCCAGGTGATGAAGTAGCGCAGTAACGGGCTACCCGTCGCGTAGAGCTTGTGGCCGTTTAAGCGCCATCCGGTAGATGTGCGGCTGGCGGTGGTCGATGGCAGGCCGCCACGAGTCGGCGTGCCGAGTTCCGGCTCGACGCGCATGACGTTGACGAGGGCGATGCCATCCAGGGCCGCGCGGCACATGAGTTCATGGGCAATAGGGTTCCAGGCGCCGGTGATGGCGGGGACGGCGTGATAGATGAGGTGCATCGCGTAAACGAGGGCGGTGCTGGGTTCGCCTTCGGCGATGAGCGATACGGCGCGGCAGGCGGTTTCGAGGCCGAGGCCGAGCCCACCGTGCTTCGCATCGACCGTGAGGTTGAGGATGCCCTCATCGCGGAGGGCTCCGAAGTTCGCGAACGGGAACTCGCCCGTGCGGTCGAGTTCGGCGGCGGTCAGAGCAAACCGATCGCGGAGTTTGGCGGCGATATGGAGCGCGGAGACGCTGTCAATCGCGTTGGGGGCGATGGCCATTGGCCTCTCCCTGGATGAGAAGTAGGGATACGGTAGGCGAGTAGGCGTGGGGGTATCAAGCGACCGTGGGCGAGCCGAGGGTGCGCACACTCCCGGCTCGGGGCACCATTGGTTCGTGCAGGAAAACGAACCACCGGTCATCGAAGAAACGCTCAAGGCCGAACTGTCGCCAGTACAACCGTTTGGCGGTTCGCCGATGAAGAAGCAGCCCACGTGGACGTACTTCCTCACGCCGGCAGCGGTTGTGATTGGCTCACTGATCATCGCCGGGGCCGTTTGGTGGACGAGCGATGATTCAACGGGGGCAGTGGAGGCGCACGACTTCGCCGTCACCGGGGGCGTGAGTACCGCCGAGGCGACGGTGCCAATTTCGGCGGCCCTGGGACTCAAGGACAGGCTCGTTACCTATGCACGCCAGGTGGGGCTGGACGAGGGCCAGTTCGAGCAGTGCCTCGGCAGCCAGCAGAACGTGACGACGATCAACCAGCAACTGCAAGCAGGAAACGCGCTCGGGGTCACGGGTACTCCGACGTTTTTTATCAACAACAAGAAGCTCGTTGGCGCGCAGCCGCTTGCCATCCTCGAGGAGATCATCCAGGCGGAGTTGAGGGGCAGCCCTACGACGCTGGATGGATACTCGGCGGCTGTGCAAAAGCTGGCGGCAACGACCCCTCCCGGATTCTCGATTGTGCCGAAAAAGCCCGACATTACGGGCGCCGCAATCGAAGGGAGCATGAACGCCAGGGTGATTGTGGCTGAGTTCAGCGATTTTCAGTGCCCCTTCTGTAAGCAGTGGTCGGACAGCTCGATACGTGGGTTGCGAGCCAAACTGGGGAACGATGTGGCGTTGGTGTTCCTGCATTTCCCGATCGTCCAGATACACCCGAACGCGGGGAACGCGGCGGTTGTGGCGATTTGCGCCCAGCAGCAGGGGAAGTTCTGGCAGATGCACGATCTGTTGTTCGCGAAGCAGACGGAGTGGGCGGGATTGAAGTAGGACATTCGGCAGAGCGGGAATTTCGTTGGCGGCATGCCGCTTGCGCCCCCGCTGGAGCGCGGCTACCAGTTAACCGGCCGCAGTGGTGTTTTCGGTGGATTCCAGGCGTTCGAGGATGTAGCGCACGACGCGTCCGGTGCGGTCCATGCCGGCGCTGCAGTGGACGAGCACTGGCTTCGGCAGCTGCTGAAACGACTCCCAGGCGTGTTCGTATTCGGCAGCGGTGAACGGGTGTGTCTGCTGATCCACCGTCGGGATGTGGCAAACATCGAAGCCTTCCTGGCGGTAACGATGGAGGAGGCCTTCGGGGGTGGCTTTGCGGTAGAGCCAGAGCTGGTCGTTGCCAATGAGGCACATTACCGAGCGGATGCCGAACTGGCGGGCGTCGTGAATCCATGCATCGACGACGTGGTCGTGGACGGTCATCTCCGGCCCGGGGGAAAACCCGGGCCTCGGGCTGGTCGCGATGATGCCTTCGAGAACCCAATTCGGCATTGCTCTTGTAGTCTATCGCGACCTTGCGAAGCCGCACCCGGCTACCGGGCGCGAATGGAGGGGCCACATGGACTACTCGAAGTACCAGCACCTGCTCATCGATGTTTCCGAATCCGTCGCGACGGTCACGATCAACCGTCCGGAAGTGTTCAACGCTACGAATGACGTGCTCCACCGCGAGCTGACCACGATCTGGCGTGACCTCGGGGCGGACCCGGCGGTGCGGGTGGCGATTGTCACCGGAGCGGGAGAGCAGGCGTTCTCGGCCGGCGGCGACCTCGGCGATATCGAGGCTCGCGCGGCGCTGCCCGCGCAGGAGCGGTTCGAAGCCGTTATGCAGGTGATGAAAGAGGCCGAGGCGATCGTTTACGAGATGATGAACTGCGAGAAGATCATCATTTCGGCGATCAACGGTGTCGCCGTGGGGGCCGGACTGACGGTCGCGCTGATGGCGGACATTTCGATCATGGCGGAGGAGGCTCGACTAACAGACGGGCACGCCCGGCTGGGTGTAGCTGCTGGAGACCACGCGGCGATCATCTGGCCTTTGCTCTGCGGGATGGCGAAGGCGAAGTACTACCTGCTGACGTGCGATTTCATCGATGGGCGGGAGGCGGATCGAATAGGCCTGGTGAGCAAGGCGGTGCCGCGCGCTCAGTTGATGATTGAAGCGAGAGCAGTCGCCGAGAAACTGGCGGCAGGGCCGCAGCATGCGCTACGGGCGACAAAGAAGTCGCTGAACCAGTGGTTGCGGCTTGGAGGAATAACGGCGTTCGACTACTCGCTGGCGATGGAGATGCTCGGGTTTTTCAGCGATGCCCCGGCGGAGGGGGCGCGGGCCATCATCGAGAAGCGGCCGCCGCGGTTCGGGTAGCGGGATGTCCCGCTTGCCACCCCTGTACCCCATCGCCTACGATTGTTGACAGAGTTACTCGACTTTATCAAGTCTACCTCTGCGGAAGGCTTTTGGGCAGCACATGCGGGTCTCGACTCGAAGCGATTACGGTTTGCGCGCACTCATCGAACTGGCCGGACACTATGGCCAGGGGCCGCTGCAATCGTCCGAAATCGCCCTTCGCCGCCACATACCGGAGCAGTACCTCGACCAACTCCTGACGTCGCTGCGCAAAGCGGGATTCATTCGTTCCGTCCGCGGGCCTTCCGGAGGGCACGAACTGGTTCGACCGCCGACGGAGATTTGCGTGCGGGACGTCATCGGCGCCCTTGAAGGGACGCTTTCGCCGGTTGCCTGGCTGGATGAGACTCCCGAACTGACCGACCATCCACACCACTGCGGCCAACGCGAAATCTGGGAGCGCATACGTGACGCGACCAGCGAGATTCTCGCCTCGTACTCGGTCAGTGACCTTCTCGAACGCGAGCCGAGCGCGGTGAGCGGGAGGTGGGTGATATGACCGCACCAGCGATTCGAACAGCGATCGCGGACTCCGTGCTGGATCTCATCGGGGCGACACCGCTGGTTCGGATGCGGCGGGTAATCCCCGAGGGGGCAGCAACAGTCCTTGGGAAGATGGAAAACCTGAATCCCGGGGGCAGCGTAAAGGACCGTATCGCCCTGGCGATGGTCGAGGACGCGGAGCAATCCGGACGGCTGAAGCCCGGCTCGACGATTGTCGAGCCGACATCCGGCAACACCGGTATTGGCCTGGCGCTAGTGGCGGCTGTGAAAGGCTATCGGATCATCCTGACGATGCCCGAGGACATGTCTATCGAGCGACGGCGAATGTTGGAACGGTACGGGGCGAAACTCGTCCTCACGCCCGCGATTGAAGGGATGACGGGGGCTGTGTTTGCCGCGCAAGAACTCTGCAAAGAGCACCCGGACTACTTCATGCCACAGCAGTTCGAGAATCCGGCGAACCCGGAAATTCATTATCAGACGACGGCACGGGAGATCATGGAAGCAACCGGCGGGAGAATCGACGCTTTCGTCGCGGGAGTTGGGAGCGGCGGCACGATTACCGGAGTCGGACGCCGAATCCGCGAGGAGATTGGCACGAGCGTCCTGATTGTGGCGGTCGAGCCATCACGTTCGCCAGTCCTGAGCGGGGGCCGGGCGGGCATGCACGGTATCCAGGGGATCGGCGCCAGTTTCGTGCCGGGCGTGCTGGACCGGACGCTCTACGACGAGATCATTCGCGTTGAGGACAAGGACGCGATGGCGTACTCACGCCGCCTGGCGAGCGAAGAGGGGATCCTGGCGGGCATTTCGGCCGGTGCGAATATCTTCGCCGCGAAGAAGGTTGCCGAGCGGCTCGGGGCGGGGAAGACCGTGGTTACTATCATCTGTGACACCGGGGAGCGTTACCTCAGCGTCAATATGTAGACAACACCAAACCACACCCACCCGCACGGCTACTTGCCACCAGTGCGTTTCATTGTGCAACGATTGATCGCCGCCGAAGGAGGGCACCCATGTCAGTCAACGTTTACATCCCCACGCCGTTCCGCCACCTCGTTGGCAACCGCGCCAACGTCAAAGGTAGCGGAGCGACGATTTCAGACCTCCTCGTCGACCTCGATAGCCAGTTCCCCGGCTTTCGCGCACAGGTTGTCGGAAGCTCGGGCGAACGTGCCCGGCATATCAACATTTATGTGAACCAAGTCGAGATTGAACACCTCGAAGGCGAAGCCACGAAGCTCAACGACGGCGACGATGTGGCAGTCATCCCAGCACTGGCGGGGGGCGCGCAGACGACCCTTACCGGGGAAATGGTGGAGCGCTACAGCCGCCACCTGATCATGCCCCAGGTTGGTAGTTCGGGTCAGCGCAAGATCATCGAAGCGAAAGTGTTGATGATTGGCGCGGGGGGGCTCGGTTCTCCTGTCGCCCTGTATCTGGCGCTGGCGGGCGTCGGGACCATCGGCATCGTCGATTTCGACGTGGTCGACCGTTCGAACCTGCAGCGCCAGATCCTTCACCAGACCGCCGACATCGGAAAGCCCAAGGTGCAGTCGGCGAAAGAGACACTTCTCGCCCACAACTCGAACGTCGATGTGATCACGCACGAGGCGCCGATCACGAGCGACAACGCGTTCGAGATCATCTCCCAGTACGACATCATCGTGAACGGAGCGGACAACTTCGCGACCCG
>JANPDX010000208.1:0-1810 GCA_031431695.1 Dehalococcoidia bacterium | reverse complement strand
CGCTGTGCGCCGTGCGCAGGAATGTGCCATCGAGCCAGCAAAGCGTCCACAACCCCGAAAGAGACAACGACTCTCGGATGCCCACGCCCGCTTCCGGACTAACTTTGGATGCATCGCCATGAGCATCGAACGACACGTCGGCTCCGAGTTCTTGGTCGCGCCGGAGCCAAATCGGCAAGTCGGCATCGAGTTCTCGCCGCAACCAGATCCCGAGCACCTCGTCCGCCTCGCGAGGCTCTGCAATTCGTCGCCGTTGGTACAACAAGAACTCGCTGGCCACTTCGACTGCGGTACTCACATCGTCCGCGCTTCGAACCAGGAGGACTATGCTCATCGAAAGCCCGTTTCAAAAATGAGGCGGTTGACTCACGACTCACGTGTCGGTTATCTTGGCGCAAGTCGCGGTCCGCTCGCAAGACCGCAGGACCGCAAGAGGCTGCAGGAGGCTGCTGGTCAAAAGCCGTGACGCGGCTTGCCGACTTTTATCCCGGCAAGACTCAAAATCGCAGAGTTCAAGTTCCATAATTGGCCGGGCGCTCGAAGAAACCGGAGAAGCGTTGGGATCATTGATCGCTGCCGTGGAGCGGGAATGGTCTTGAGCACAAGAGCTGAGAATAGGCAGTTCAAACAGGGTCCCGCAACCGTTCTGAGGCGTGGGGCGGCCCTTGCTGCTCTTCTGAGAATGTCTCAAGACTTTTTTGTGTGCGAGATGCCTCGCGGGAAACCTGGCCCTGGCGTAAGGTCCAAGAACTCGACCGACGACCAGAGATTTATGATGCTAACGCTCTATTGACGGCCTCGGAAGCTGTTACCTCGGCCCGACAGTCCCTATGATTTGCCCGTGGCCTACACCCTTCAGCCCTGGCAGGTCTTCCTCGCGGCGCTCGCGGGCTGGATCAATCGTCATCAGCAGGCCGCGATTGACTTCCTGCGGGAGGAGAACCGCGTCCTTCTCGAACAACTCGGTGAGCGACGGATCCGGCTGGCCGATGACCAGCGGCGTCGGCTGGCCGTCGCCGAAAAGGCTGTCGGCAGAAAGGCGCTGGCGGATCTCGCTTGGCATCGCAAGCTCATAGCGGCCAAGTGGGATCAAGTCGGAGTGCCTCGACCGGATGATCTTCTTCGGCGAAGACTCCCTGCGACGCGCAGTTCGCGAGTACCTCGTGCACTACCACGCTGAGCGGAATCACCAAGGACTCGACAACGCGATCCTTGCGCCCCTGCCCAGCCCTGCCAAGGCCGTCGGGCGCGTGCCCTGTCGTGAGCGACTCGGCGGGATGCTCCGCTACGACCATCGAGAAGCGGCCTAGCCTCTTTGACGCCTGCCTCGGTCTCGTCGCCCACCACCAATCGCGGTGAGCCGACGGCGTTGTACCCATGCTCAGCTCGGTTGCGGCGCGAACGACTCGGAGCACCGAATGCGAAATCGGCGCTGCGGAATCCCGATCTTATTCCGTTAGGACGACGGGTCGAGCGTCGTTTTGGTTTTTGGACCATACGGGGTTTCGTCGGCGCGCATCAATCCCCAGCTCACCGCGCGTGTCCTTGCACGCCTCGCCAGAACCTAGCTCTTGTAATCGGGTGAAGGGCTAGTCGGAAACGATCGCGACACGATCGAGGTACGTGGACAATTTGCCCACCCACTTGCGCGATGCATCGATGTCGACGCTCTGGGCCGCCTGCTCGAGACCGGCGCCGATGTCGGTGATGGCCTGGAATCCATACATGCCCCCGGCGCCCTTCATGCCATGCCCAAAACTCTCCGCGGTCTCGAAGTCACTTCGATTCAAGGCGTCCAGCATTACGATGA
>JANPDX010000207.1:0-12420 GCA_031431695.1 Dehalococcoidia bacterium | reverse complement strand
CGCCAGTTCAAGGAACTGACCGCGACCGGCGAAGCTATCCCCGAGGACCTGGCGAAAAACCTCTACGACCTGGGCAGCGACCTCGCGCCCGGAGGCGCCATCTGGGCGATTCTCGCCGGTTCTTCCGCCAGCGGCGCTGCGAGCCCCGCCGCTGGCGGCATTGCTCCGGACGCGGACGGCTGGGCGCCTCCCCCCGGATTCGGCACCGGGCCCAAGGGCGACCCCAACTCTTATGAAAAAGTCCGGGCTCGCCGCATGCGGGCGGAACGCAAAGCGGCGGAAGCTGTCGCCGCGGGGCAACCCATCCCGGATGACGTGCTCGCGACAATCAAAGAGCTCAACGGGAAAATCCCCGAAGGTGCCGCCTGATGGAGACTAACGCGACCGAAGTACTCTGGTGGATTTTTGCGGTGGCCATCGTGGGGCTTTCGGCTGGGGTTGTGTTCTCGCGCTCCGTGCTGCACTCGGCCATCTTCCTGATCGGCAGCATGGCCGGGGTTGGCGCGATGTACATCTTCCTCACGGCCGAATTCCTCGCACTTGTCCAGTTCCTCATTTACGGCGGGGCGGTGACCGTGCTGATCCTGTTGGCATTGATGCTGACGCGTAGCGACCCGGCCGGACAGCGCGAAAGCCTCAACGGCGCCCAAATGCCCTTCGCTCTACTCGTGGGCGCGGCAATCATGACTGTCCTGATAGGCGTGGCCACGGCCACCGAATGGCGGCCCGGCGGCGTACCGAATAAGCCGACCAACATCCCGCTCGAACTCATCTCCGAGAAGCTTTTCGTTGACTTCGGCGCGCCCTTCGTTATCGCCTCGGCACTCTTGCTGGTAGCCCTTATCGGGGCCATCATCCTCGCTCGGCAGGAGGAGGGCGAGTAACCATGGTACCGCTCGAAAACTACCTCGTGCTCAGCGCCATCATCTTCTCCCTGGGCGTCTATGGCGTGCTCGCGCGACGGAACGCGGTACTCATCCTCATGTCTGTCGAGCTGATGTTGAATGCGGTAAGCCTGAACTTCATCGCCTTCGCCGCCTACCTCGACCCCGACAAGATCACCGGCGCAATTTTCGCCGTGTTCGTTATCACCGTCGCCGCGGCTGAAGTTGGCCTCGCTCTGGCCATCGTCATCCGCCTGTTCCGCAATCGCGCCACGAGCAACGTGGACGAAGCGGCCATCATGAAGTGGTAGAAGGGGCCAGAACGACGAATGGGTGCTGAACAAGCCTGGCTACTGGCCGCTGTCCCGGCGGGCTTCTTCTTGGTGCTTGCGCTCTTTGGGCGCCAGCTTCCAAGGGGTGGCGATTACCTTGGCGTCCTCTCGATCGTCTCCGCGTTCGTGCTCTTCATCGTGGTCCTCGTTGATTTTCTCGATACACCGGGCAAGCTCGGGCCTGTGGTCAACAGCATGGAATGGTCCAACGTGGGCGAGTTCAAACTCCGCATGGGCACCTTCATTGACCCAATAACGATCACCATGTTCGGCGTCATCACCATCGTCTCGGTCATGGTGAACGTGTTCTCGGTTGGTTACATGAAGGGCGAACCGCGCTACTTCTGGTTCTTCGCCGTCCTCCAGCTTTTCGTCGCTTCCATGCTCCTGTTGGTGATGGCGGACAACCTCTTGCTTGTCTACATCGCCTGGGAACTGGTCGGCGTCTGTTCGTTCCTGCTCATCGGCTTCTACTGGGAGAAGCGTTCAGCCACCGAAGCAGCCAAGAAGGCGTTCATTACCACCCGCCTCGGTGACGTTGGCCTGCTCATCGGCATCATCCTTTTCTGGCGGGCCACGGGGACCTTTAACATCCAGGAGATCATTCACGCGGCCGAACAAGGCCAGATCGGCGATACATACCTGTTCGTCTCGATCATGTTCGTGTTCCTCGGCTGCATGGGTAAAAGCGCCCAGGTGCCATTCCATGTCTGGCTACCAGATGCCATGGAGGGCCCAACCCCGGTCTCCGCGCTGATCCACGCCGCGACGATGGTCGTCGCGGGGGTTTACCTCACCGCCCGGCTCCTCCCGATCTTCGAAGTCGCCGATGGTGCCCTGCTCGTGGTCACTCTCGTCGGCCTGACGACGGCCCTGCTCACCGGGTTCATGGCGCTCGCCCAGACGGACATCAAGAAGGTGCTCGCCTACTCGACGGTCGGCCAGCTCGGCTTCATGTTCGTCGCATTGGGGACGGGCCATCCCGCAATAGCCATCTTCCACCTCACGACGCACGCGTTCTTCAAGGCGCTGCTCTTCCTCGGCAGCGGTTCGGTCATCCACGCCACGCACCACAACCAGGAGATGGACAAGCTCGGCGGGCTCTGGAGAAAGATGCCAATCACCGGCACGACGTTCTTCATCGGTTCGCTCGCATTGGCCGGTCTTCCGCCACTCGCGGGCTTCTGGTCCAAAGACGAAATCTTCGTCGCGCTGAATGACAAATGGGGCGCCTGGGCGGTGCTCATTCTCGGGTTCGCGGCGGTGATGACTGCCTTCTACACGACCCGGCTGTTCATTCGCACCTTCATGGGCAAGCCGATGGACGAGCAGGTCCACGAGCACACCCACGAGTCCGGGTTCGTGATGACCGGACCGCTGATGTTCCTCGCACTGCTCGCGGCCGTGTCCGGGTTGGTGGTCTTCCACCAGGTCGGGAAGGGCCTCGGTTTCCCCGGCGGCATCACCGAGTTCATCTTCCTCCCCGGCGAACACCCACACAGGTACCACATTGACTGGGGCTTCGCGGCGGCATCACTGGCCATGGCGACGGTTGGCATCTGGGGCGCGGCATGGATGTACTGGGGCAATTCGCTCAAGCGCTCGACGGCCCTGGCCGAATGGAATCCCGGCGTCTACCGGATGCTCAAGAGCAAGTTCTATTTCGACGAGTTGTATCAGGCGGTCATCGACCGTGGCGTGCTTGGATTCAGCTACCTCGTCTCCTGGTTTGACCGCTACGTGGTGAACGACACCGGCGTCGATGGTTCGGCCCAGGTGACTGGCTTCACGGGTGGAGTTTTGAAATATCTGCAGACTGGCCGGGTGCCCAATTACGCCATGGCGATTGCCCTTGGTGTTATCGGGCTCACCGTTGCTGGTCTGGTGGTGAGGGGCTAATCGCATGACCTTCGATGAGGGCCAGGGCTACGTCGTACTTGCCACCATGGCGATACCGCTCGTTGCCGCTTTCCTGCTTGTTCTGACACCCGGCAGCCAGAAGATGGCCGTCCGCTACATCTCCGTCGTCACGGGTGCGCTCGTTTGCGCGCTCAGCATCTACATCTTCGCCGCGTACCAGGTGGATGGCGCCGAAGTGCAAATGAAGTTGCGCTGGGTGTGGATTGAGAACACCGCCTTCCTCGGCGAAAACGGGATCACGCTCTACTTCGCGGTGGATGGCATATCAGCGACGATGGCGCTCCTGACCGGTGTGGTTGCCTTCGCGGGCGCCCTCGCCAGCTGGAAGCTGGACTACCGCAACAAAGATTTCTACATCCTCTACTGGACGCTGCTCGCCGGCGTCTTCGGTACGTTCTTTTCGTACGACCTCTTCTTCTTTTTCTTCTTCTACGAACTGGCCGTCATGCCGCTCTACCTGCTCATCGGGGTCTGGGGCTCTACCCGCAAAGAGTACGGAGCGGCCAAACTGATGCTGATGCTGGTCGGGGGCTCGGTGCTCATCTGGATCGGCATCTTCGCCACCTTCCATGAGGCAAACCTCGGGACATTCGACTTGCAGCAGCTCTGGGCGGCCGGAAATGACGGCACCTTGAGCCCCACCTTCCAGAAGACGTTCTTCCCGCTGATGGTCATCGGGTGCGGTGTCCTGGCCGCGCTCTGGCCATTCCATACCTGGTCGCCTGATGGCCATATGGCGGCGCCGACCGCTGTTTCAATGGTTCATGCGGGCGTGCTCATGAAGCTCGGCGCCTTCGGCATCATCCGCCTCGGCATCCAGCTCATGCCCATCGGCGCGGAGTTCTGGATGCCCGGCCTCATGGTTCTCGGTGTGATCGGCGCTGTCTACGGCGCGATAGCCGCCCTCACCCAGCGCGACTTCAAGCTCATTTCCGGCTACAGCTCGGTCTCGCACATGGGCTACGTACTCATGGGGCTGGCGACCATGAACGAGATCGGCATCACCGGCGCTGTGCTCCAGATGTTCTCTCACGGCGTCATGACGGCCCTCGTCTTCCTCATGATTGGGGCGCTTTACGACCAGGCCCATACGCGCGACATCAAGGACTTCGGCGGTATTGCGAAGGTCATGCCGCTCTGGGTGATTTTCTACGCGATAGCCGGTCTCGCGAACGTCGGCCTGCCGGGCCTATCCGGGTTTACCGCCGAGTTCCACATCTTCGTCGGCACGTTCAGGACCTATCCGGTGTTCGGCGCGATGGCCATTTTCGCGGCCGCGCTCGCCGCCGCCTACATGCTCAGGATGTTTGGGCAGGTTTTCTTCGGACCCTTCAACCCGCGATGGTCTGACTTGAAAGATCTGACGCCGCTCGAACGGCTCTCCGGGGGGATACTCATCGCCGCCATTGTCGTCATGGGCGTCTGGTGGGCTCCGTTCACCGATAGGATCAGCGCTACCGTGACGCACCTTCCGGGGGTCACCGGATAATGCGCGATTACACGATTTTCATCCCCGAATACATCGCCGCCGGCGCCGCCATCGGTATCATCGGCATCGAGCTGTTCTGGCCGAATTTCCGCAAGGACAGGCTCGCGTACCTGACGGCGCTGGCTGCGGTCGCGTGGTTCGTTGCCGGGCTGTTCTTCATCGGCAAGGACGCCCAGAGCTTCCAGGGGATCATCGCCAGCGACGACTTCACCACGTACTTCCGGCTGATGGCCGCGGGCATCGTCTTCGCTGTCTCCCTCATGTCGGCGAACTACATGAGGACACGCACGAAGACGGCCGCCGAGTACTACGGACTGTTACTTATCGCGGGCTGCGGAATGGTCTACATGGCGGCCGCAACCGAGTTGATTACGGCGTACATCTCGCTCGAACTGCTTAGCTTCTCGCTGTACATCCTCGTGGGGTACCTGAAGCGCGATAACCGCAGCAGCGAAGCGAGCCTCAAGTACATCCTCCTCGGCGCGTTCTCGAGCGCGATGTTCCTCTACGGCATGAGCCTGGTATATGGCGTTACCGGGAGCACCACCTACTCCGGCATTGCGGCGGCGCTTTCAGCGCGCGACCAGGCCGGCACCGACCCGGCGGTAATCGTTGGGTTCATGCTCATCCTCACCGGTGTTGGCTTCAAGGTTTCGGCCGCCCCGTTCCACATGTGGGCGCCGGACGCGTACGAAGGCGCTCCGTTGCCCGTCACCGCTTTCCTTTCCACGCTTTCGAAGGCAGCGGGCTTCGCGCTCATGCTGCGTTTGTTCGGCACCGCAATCATCGTCGATTCCGTGGAGTGGCGATGGGCGATCCTCTGCCTTGCCGCCCTGACCATGACGATCGGCAACCTGATTGCCATTCAGCAAAGCAATCTCAAACGGCTCCTCGCCTACAGTTCCATCGGCCAGGTCGGCTACATGCTCATCTCGATCGCGGCCATCGGTTACGGCGATGCGCAGGGCGGTATCAATGCGACCTCCGGCCTGCTTATCCACATCATGGGCTACGTCGCTTCGACGTTGCTGCTCTTCACTGCGCTGACCGCGGTGTACAACCGCACCGGCCGCGACGACATCGCGGGGCTCAAGGGTCTCGCCGAAACGCAGCCGTTCCTGGCGCTGGTTATCACCTGTGCGCTGTTTTCTTTCGCCGGGCTGCCGTTCTTCGCGGGCTTCGCCACCAAGGTACTCATGTTCCAGGGCGCGACAACCGATGAAACGCTCTGGGTCGTTGCTCTCGGGGTGCTCAACAGCTTCATCAGTCTCTACTACTACCTGATGGTCATCCGCCAGATGTACCTGTTCGACCCGGTAGGCGATTCAACGCGCTGGAAGATGAACCCCGTGCTCGGCGGGTTGGCGGTTGTGCTTGTGCTGGGGGTGCTGTTCATCGGCATGTACCCCGGTCCCGCATTCTCGTGGAGCGAAGATGCCGCGAAGCCGCTGTTTGAAGCGGGGAGCGCGAGCGGGTTGGCGCGGGTCCCGTAGGTTATTGAGGGCGGTCCTCGCCCCAGTGGCTCAAGAATTGCTCTGAGTCCGCCAGTTGTGCGGCGGAGAAGCGCTCAAGGATCCGTAGCACGCGGCGCGTTCGTTCTCCGGGGGATAGTCCCGAGATTCCAAAGATCAGCCCGGCGTGAGCAATCCCCGCGCCCGCATACTCAATGTGGAGACGACGGAAGTCCCGAATGTTTCGTGAGTAGAGCACTCGCCCGAGGCTTGTGGCGAAGAGCAACTGTTCGCTATCGGCCTGCCCGTCCATTCCCGAGTCGGTGGAACTGACGACATCGACCCCGACCGACCTCAACGCCGCGAGGAAGTCATGCCCTTGAGAATCCTCATCGAGATAGAGAAGGCACTGGCTCAGCTCGCAGCCGCCCTGGCTGACTTCGTCGCAATTTCCGCGACCCATTCACGTTCAGCCTCCGCGTCCTCAGCGAAGTAGCCCTCCACCTCTTCTTTGTTGGCGAGCCAGTAGGTGATGGCCGCGAATATCCGCGCGAGGTCCAGATGAGGAAAGCACTCGGACAATATCTGTTCAGCAGACATGCCCTGCTCGTAGAGATCGGCAATAGCCAGCACGGTCATGCCCGTTCCGGCAAGGCACGGCCTTCCACTGTGAAGGGCAGGGTTTTTCGTGATGAGAGTCCCGATGTCGACCATGTGTTCAGTTTAGCATGCCGAAGATTCGGCCTCGCACCTAATCCCCCGGCCCCACCCGCACCACCCCATTGCCCACCAGGTGCTCCATCTCCGCCTCGCTGAAACCGGCGGCCGCGAGGATCTCCAGGCTGTGCTCGCCCGGCTTCGCGGCGCCGCGTTCGGCCCCTCCGGGTGTGCGTGAGTGCTTCACAGGGGTGTTCGCCACCCGCATCGTCCCGCCCGTCCACGTGGGCAAGTCCACGAGCATGTTCCGGGCCGCTACTTGAGGGTCCGCGACCACCTGGTCCACTCGGTTCACGGGCCCAAGGAGGGCTATCTCGTGTAGCAGCCCGTACCACTCGGCTTGCGTCTTCTTGCGGAACGCTTCGAACAGGATTGGTTCGAGCGCGGCGTAGTTCCGCGTCCGCACCGGGTTCGTCATGAACCGTTCGTCGGTCGCGAGGGCGTCGCAGCCGATGGTCGCGCAGAACAACGCCCAGTCGTGGTCCTTCACGTTGGCGAGGACAATCCAACCGTCTTTCACCGGGAAAGCCTGGTGCGGTGTGCTTAATGGGTGGCGAAAGCCCACCGGCCCCTGGACTTCGCCGGCCGCGGTGTAGCGGACGATGGCGTTCTCCATGAGCGCGATTTGGGAATCGAGCATCGCGACATCGACGTGTTGGCCGACGCCGGAGTTCGAACGTTCGACCAGCGCCGAGAGCACCCCGATGGCGGTGTACATTCCCGCGCCCATATCGCCGACGGAGTAGCCGGCACGCGCGGGAGGGCCACCCTCGTGGCCGGTCATGCTCATCACGCCGCCCATCCCCTGCACGATCGCGTCCACGGCTCCGCGCTCGCGGTAGGGGCCGGTGTGCCCGAAGCCGGATGTGGATGCGTAGACGAGGCGTGGGTTGATCGCGGACAGCGCCTCGTAGCCGAACCCGAGCTTCTCCATGGTCCCAGGCGAGAAGTTCTCCGTCAGCACATCGACCTGGCGGACGAGCGCTTGGACGATGTCGGTTGCTTCGGGCGCCTTGAGGTCCAGCATCAGGCTCTTTTTGCCGCGGTTCACGGAGAAGAAGTAGGTGCTCACGTCATGCACGTAAGGCCCGCTGCCCCGCCGCCGCTCCGTCTGGCCGATGGTCTCTATCTTCCAGACCTCCGCCCCGAGGTCGGCGAGGATCATTGAGCCATAGGGCCCGGCGAGCGCCCATGTGAAGTCAAGGACTTTAATGCCGCTGAGTGGTCCCGCCATCGGTGGCGCCTACCGGCCCGTCACGCGGCGAGTGGCGTCGCGGAAACGAGCGACCTGTTCGTCGCTGCCCCGGAGGCGGCGGTTGGCATCGTCTTCCATCTTCCGTGCTTCGTCGGAAAGGGTGGCGGCGTCGATCACTTTTTTGGCTTCGCGCACCGCGCCCGCGGAATACCCGGCAATCGTCTGGGCCATTTCCCACGCCGCCGGCAGCAAGTCCGCCTGTGGATACACCGCGCTCAGGAGGCCGTAGCTGAAGGCTTCTTCAGCGGTGAACTTCCGGGCGGTGAAAATCAGTTCCTTGGCACGTTCGGCGCCGACCAGGCGTGGCAGTGTGGCGGCGGCAACGACGAGGCCGTATTCGGAACCGGGGAGCCGGAAGGTAGCGTTCTCCGAAGCGAGGCGTATGTCACAGCCGATGGCCAATCGTGCGCCACCACCGAAACAGTGCCCGTTGATAGCCGCAATCACCGGCATCGGCATCTTTGCCAGCACGCCGAACAATCCGGCCGCTCCCGAAGAACGTTGCGACTGTTCTTCCACGCCGCTCATTTCGAGCATGTCGCCCCCGGCGCAAAACGCCCGCTCGCCAGTCCCGGTGAGGATGACAGCGGCGACGTCAGGGTCTTCGGATGCCGTCGTAAGTGCCGTGGCGAGGGTGTCGCTGAGCGCCTGGCTGAGGGCGTGGTGGCGTTCGGGGCGGTTCAGGGCGAGCAGGAGGACGCTGCCCCGGCGTTCTTCGATAACGAGTGCTGGTGTGTCGGTCATGCGTCCCGGCAGTCTACGATTTCGCGGGGACGGCCGCACCTGGCGGCTGGTGCATGGGAATCGCGCCCCGCCCGCCCGTGCCGCTGATGGCCCGGGAGCGCTAGAATCTGGCGAGGAGTTTCGCCATGACCACCACGGAAGCACCCGCCGAGTTCATCGAGGCCACGCTGGACCTGCCGGTCCGCTATATCGACCGGTCCCGCAACTATTACCTCACGCTCGGGTACGACAACCCCTACCGCTGGGCACACAACGAAGACGTGCCGTTCGCGCTGATGGCGAAGCCGGTGAGCGAAGCTCGCATCGCCCTTGTTTCGACCGCCGCGCCCTACAACCCCGAGAAGGGGAACCAGGGGCCCTGGGCGCCGTACAACGCTGACGCGAAGTTCACACGGGTCTACTCAATGCCGATCGATCCGGCCCCCGATGTCCGCATCTCGCATGTCGGGTACGACCGAAAGAACACGTCCGCTGAAGACATCAACAGTTATTTCCCGCTCGCCCGGATGAAGGAAGCCGCCGCCGAAGGGCGTATCGGCCATCTGAACGAACGGTTTTATGCGGTACCGACTCTGCGCAGCCAGCGGCTGACCACCGAACGGGACGCCCCGGAAATCATCGAACTGTGCCGCCAGGATCGCATTGATGCGGCGGTCCTGGTTGCCACCTGACCGGTCTGCCACCAGACCGTGAGTCTGACTGCGCGAACCCTCGAAGCCGCTGGCATCCCCACCGTCGTCCTTGGCTGTGCGAAGGATATCGTCGAATCCGCGGGCGTCCCGCGCTTCTTGTTTAGCGACTTCCCGCTCGGGAACTCGTGCGGCAAGCCCTCCGATGTGGAGATGCAGCGATCGATCCTCGCGATGGCGCTGAACCTGTTGGATACCGCCACCGCGCCAAGGACCACCGTTCAGACGGCGTTTCGATGGACAGAGGACGCTGCCTGGAAGCGCGACTTCTACAAGTTGGACATGACGCCGGAACAGATTGCGCGCGCCCGCGAGGAGATGGACGGCCAGAAGGCAATCCTCGCGTCCAAGCTCGCCTCTGGTTAGGCCCAGCGCCAGCGCCGTTTTCCCTCGATGCGAACGAGGGTGCCAGCGCCGGGCGCCGGGAAGTGCCCGCCAATCACGAGGAGCCCCTCCGCTTCGACTCGGTCGGCGAGGGCCTTTCGGCTTTGTTTCGCTCGTTCCGGGTCCGCGTCGTACGGCGGATTGAGTTCGGGGTCTTCGAATTCAGCGGGATGGTGCGCGGCGTCGCCCGTTATCACCGCTCCCTCGCCGTCTCCTACCACGAGCACCGAGACATGACCCGCGGTGTGTCCCGGGGTACCAAGCAATGTTACCCCGGGAGCAGCTTCGAACCCGTCTTCGACCGCACGGAGTTGGCCGGTCCGTTCGATGGTGCGGACACAGCGAGCGATGTCCTTGCTTTCAGTCGCGCCCCAGAACGCCCACTCGTCCTTCGAAACGATGTACTCGGCGTTCGGGAACATTGGCACCAGTTCGCCGCCGCGATCGAGAACGTTCCAGCCGATGTGGTCGGCATGGAGGTGGGTGAAAACCACCGCATCGATGGACTCGGGAGTGACCAAGGCTTCCGCGAGGCGTGTTGGCAGTAAACCGACCGTACCGGTGAAGGCCCGAGCCAGCGATCCGAGCGTCGGCCCGATGCCCGTATCGACGAGCACGGTCTTGCCGGCACTGCGGATGAGGAAGCTTGAGAGGGGCATCGTCAGCGTTTCGCCATCGGCGCAGCCGCCCAGCGCGCGCAACATCTCCGGGTCGGCGGTGGGAAGCATCGCCAGCAGGGGACAGCTCAGTTCGCCGTCAGAGTAGGTATCGATGGTAATTGAGCCAAGCCTCAGGCGATCCAATGGGCGCTCCAAGCGGGTAGTGGAAGCGACTATACCCTCCGAGTGCCGAGTGCCGAGTGCCGAGTGCCGAGTGCCGAGTGCTACGGGCCGCCCATGCGGTTGAGCGTTTCAGCGGCCACGAGGATCGGCTCGCGGGCGCGGGCCGCTTCGAGGCGATCCATCTGCATCTGCACGTTCAGCGGGTAGACGCCCGTGAAGCAGGCGTTGCAGAGGTCCCCGGGTGGCTGGCCCGTAGTCTTATCAAGCCCGGCGATGCTCAGGAATCCGAGAGTCTCCGCGCCGATGTGTACCCGGATCTCTTCCACGGACTTGTTCGCCGCGATGAGTTCGGCCTTGGTCGCCATATCCACGCCCAGGAAACACGGGGAGATGATCGGTGGCGTTGTGAAGCGCATGTGTACTTCGGTTGCCCCGGCCCGGCGGATAAGATCGAGCACTCGGCCGGTGGTCGTGCCGCGGACGATGCTGTCATCCACGACGACAACGCGCTTGCCGACGAGGACGTCAGGGAGGGCGTTGAATTTCAGCCTTACGCCAGCCTCGCGAATGCGCTGGTCGGGTTGGATGAACGTCCGTCCGACGTAGCGGTTCTTGACGAGGCCCTCGCGGTAGGGGATGCCGGCCTCACGGGCATAGCCGATCGCCGCCGGAATCGCGGAATCCGGGATGCCAATCACCAGATCCGCATCCACGGGATGTTCGCGGGCGAGTTGCGCGCCCATTTCTTCCCGGGCGGGGTAAACAAGTTGCCCGCCAATCCGGCTATCGGGGCGGGCAAAGTAGGTGTATTCGAAGGTACAGAGCGCCTTCTTTCGAGCGGGCGCCACGGGGTAGAAGCTGGTGTAGCCATGCGCATCGATTTGGATGACCTCGCCCGGCTGAACTTCCCGTTCCATCTCCACGCCCAGGTGTTCAAGCGCGCAGGATTCGGAGGCAACCACGTAGCCGTTATCCATCTTGCCGATGCAGAGCGGACGCACGCCCATGGGGTCTCGCACCGCGAAGAGCCGGTCACGAAGCATAATCACGACGCTGTACGCGCCTTCGATTCGGCGCATCACATGGTGGAAGCGTTCTTCCCAGGTGCCACCCGGGGCCATCGCAAGGAGATGCCCGATTACTTCCGAATCAGCGGTCGATTCGAAGTGGACGCCCTGTGCCTGGAGGTCTTCACGGATGATGTCCGCGTTTGTCAGGTTGCCGTTGTGGCCGAGGGCGATGGGCTCGCCCGAGAACTTGTCGTTCACCACGAACGGTTGGGCGTTGCATTCCAGAGAGCCCCCGGCTGTGCTGTAGCGGGTATGCCCAATGGCGATGTGGCCCCGAAGGAAGGCCAGGTCTTCTTCGTCGAATACCTGGGATACGAGGCCCATGCCGGTGCGCAGGTTGAAGTCGGTGCCGTTGCTGGTCGCGATACCCGCGCTCTCCTGGCCACGATGCTGGAGCGCGTAAAGCCCATAGAACGTCAGGCGGGCGACATCTTCTCCGGGGCCGTACACCCCGAATACGCCGCAGGCTTCGCGTGGGCTGTCGTTGTCTGGAATCACTCCGCGAGGTAGCCCTCCTGCAATCAGGCGTTAACGGCTCGTCCAGTATACCGGCCTGTTGCGGGCGAATAGCAACCGGCCTCGGGAACTTCCGAATGTCCCTTGATTTCCAGGCCGCCCGACCAGCAAAACGCCAAACCTTCCGGAACCGTCTCGAATCATCTGTGTGGGCTGCGCCCGCTCATGCGAGACTATCGCCCATGTC
>JANPDX010000206.1:0-4154 GCA_031431695.1 Dehalococcoidia bacterium | reverse complement strand
TCAGTGCGTTCATCGTTTCCGGACGGTTCAGGGTGACCACGGCGACGTGATCTTCAATTCGGTAGTCAATGAATTCGGGCATTGGTCGGTGCTCCTCGGGGCTGCTGTGGGGCCGAGTCTACTCCGAGGGGAAATTGGACGGACAGTTCATCGAGTGCCGAGGTCACTCACGCTCATACAACGAGCGTGAAACAAGGCGACACGGCGGCTTTCGCCGAGACAGCGATATCACTCGCAAATGCAACGAGTCCGCACCGGCCGAGTCTATAGCACGCCGATGGAGGCCCGGCAGATGGGGCAACTTGCGTGGTGTTCACGACCAAGTTTCGTGTTGTCGCGGCGTCCCGCCATCAGACCCGCGACGCCGAGGTCTTCATCCAGGTGGTCCCAATGAAGACTTCTCCCGCCGCCGCTCATTTCGAGCTTGTTCCGATCCGTAAACGAGGCGTGCATGAGCCTTGGGAAGAATCCGAGTGGAATTCCGAGCACCCGGCCATCTTCCATTCCCAGCCAGAGTCGTCCTTCATCGCACCAGGCACGGAGGGCAACAGGGTCAGCTACCGAAGTGCTCATTCCATCTCCTCCTGATTTGGTCTTCGTGGCGAATCACGAGATCGATAATGTCACGAACTTCACGAGAATTGAACCCATACGATTTCTCCGCGCGAATTACGGGCTCGATCCAGACCTTCACTTCGCACGCCGCCCGTCGGGCGTGGACGTGAATCGGTTCCCTCGGCAATCCCTCATCGGAATAGAAGAGAATGCGGATTCCGTTGAAGGTTGCGACTACTGGCATTGCACGGCCCCCGATCGTTCACAGCTTCGCGACCATCCACTCCTCGGCCAGCTTCACCACGTCTGGCCCGATTTCGAAGTGGCCGCCGGGCAGCCAACGAATGTCCTTCTCGCCGGGGATAGCCCCGTAGAGGGCCTCGGTCTTCTCACGTGGAATCAATTGATCCTGGAGCTTCCCAACCACACGCACCGCGACATTTCCCAGGTTTGCAACGTCCGAGTCAGGCCCTTCAACGGCGCCCACGAGCCCACCCTCGCCAACGAGGCAGAATGCCGCCGCCCTGAACCTCCCGTCGCGGGCCACGGCCGGCACTCCTAGCATGCTCCCCATCGAATACCCAACAAAACCAAGACGCTTGAGGTCAACCGGAAACACTTCCGACAGCAGGTCGATCATCGTCGTTACTTCGGCCGCGAACTGGGAACGAATCTCCGGGTATCGCTCCGGGTTCCGGAACAGCGACATCGGGTCGGCGGAAGCGCGCTCTCCGTGAAGCGGCGCATCAAGCCCCGCACAGATCCAGCCGCGCTTTGCCCAGGCTCGCGCAACGTCGGCTACGAAATAGTCTTCCTTGCTGCCCATGCCCGGATGCTGGATCAGGACCAGTGGCATCTTCTCCTGGTGGTTCGCTGGCAGGTAGAGAAGGCCGGGGACGTGTTCCGTCCCCTGGTGGAACCAGAATTGCACTTCTCGGAGTTCGCCCATCTGGTTTTCGTGTGTTTGCAGTGCGTTTGCCATGCTCCGCAATCTACAGCCGGGCATCGTGGCTGTCGCGATGCTTGACACTTAGGCAGTCCCGGAAAACGATGCTCCCAAGCGACACCCATCGCACGCCGAGTCCGCTTTTGTGGAACGGGGGAACCAGTTTTCGGGGCGAGTCCGCAAGGGCGGCCTTCTTTTGGAAGGTTCGCGACGGCGGAACGGCCATCTCCGGTCGTAGCCCGGCAGCTAACCTCGTAGGCGTTGGAAGAACCTCTCTAGAGGCGTCTTCTCCTATGGCTATCTTTGCTCGCCGATCCCCGTCGACAGCAGCGGCCTCTCCAACCCAAATCGTCCGGCTCCCCGTTTACGCGTCTTCGCACCTCCGAGAACGGCTCTGGAACTTCCTGCCGCTCTCGATTTCCCTGTTGTTGGCGAGCTTCGTGTTCTGGGGTCCGTTCTACGCACCGTGGCCCTACGCCATCTTGAGCATGGCGTTCTTCAGCTACTGGTTGATCCGTTCGTACTCCGTCGCCATCGCATGTTGGGTCGGCCTTCGGCGAATCGAACAGTGGCAGCGGGCCAATTGGCTTGCGCAGTATTGCGAGTGGCTCCCGAGTCATCCCGAAGCCGAAAAATGGGAATGGCCGCGCCACATGGTCATCATCCCCAACTACAAGGAAAGCGAAGAAGGCCTCACCCGCACGCTGAATTCGCTCGCAGCCCAGGCAAACGCGAACCAGCTCGTAGTCGTCATGGCGATGGAAGCTCGCGAGGCCGACGCTCACATCAAGGCCGAGCGCCTCGTCGGCCGCTTCCGTGGCACCTTCGCCAATATGTTCGCCACCTTCCACCCCGCCGGACTGCCCGGCGAAACCCCCGGCAAGGGTTCGAACGAAGCCTGGGGCGCCCGCGAGGCCTACATTCACATCATCGAAGAACGTGGCGAGGACATCCGCCGCTACTCAGTTACTAGCTGCGATGCCGACGCCGTGTTCCACCCTCGCCACTTCGAGGCCCTCAACTACCTCTTCCTCACCGCGAGGGATCGCTACCGGACCTTCTGGCAGCCCACTATCTTCAACAGCAACAACATCTGGGATATCCCGGCCCCACTGCGCATCCCCGATGGCCTCTCCGGCATCAACCGGCTCTCCAACGTCATCCTGCCGGGCAGCGTGAAATTCCCGACATCCTGCTACTCCCTGAGCTGGCAGATGCTCCACGAAGTCGATTACTGGGACGAAGAAGTCATTCCGGAAGACTGGCATCTCTACCTGAAGTGCTCCTACACTCTCGGCGACCGCGTCAATGTCGTGTCTCTCTTCCTACCCCTCGGCAACGATTGCGTGCTCACGGACGGCTACTTCAAGACCCTTCGCGCGCACTACGCCCAGAGCCTCCGCCACGCCTGGGGCGCGAGTGACATCCCATATGCATGGCGTGGAGCGCGCAACGCCCGTTCGCCTCTGAGCCGGCGGCGGAAGCTTCTGCTCGCCACAGCTATCACCAAGGTTCACGCGCTCTGGATGGCCCAGTGGTACCTCGTCACTCTCGGCGTCCTGTTGCCCTCGAAAATGGCGGGCTCCTGGGGCGCGCCTCTGCCGCATTGGTGGACTCAGCGGTATCAGGTGCCTGGCACGGGCTGGCACCTGGAGTACGCCCTCCAGCCTTCGCACTGGTTCGACTTCAATAGCACTGGCCTCCTCGAACCGCACATGTATGTGAACCTTGCAGGGATGTTGGTCGGGATCTGCATCGTTCCCCTGTTCATCCTCGCCGCCGTCGAGTACCGCCAGCGCGGCCCGCGCCCGGCTCACGTCTCTCGAAAGAAGGCGGTCGCCAGCTTCGCCGTCTGGCCGTTGATGGCGATCATCACCTTCTTCTTCGCCTCCATGCCCGCGCTCCACGCACAGTGGAAGCTCGCTAGCGGCAAGGGCCTCGTTTACCGCGTCGCCGAAAAGGGCAGTCGAAGGGTGGCGATCCCGGCCACCGTTTCCTTACAGGCCGAACACGAACCCATTGGCGCGGTCGGCGGCCAGTAACTCAGGCGTCCATCACGCAACTAACCTCACACGGGGGACGATGCAATCGTCCCTCGTGTGATTTGCCGCACACGCATCTTGAAACACCTGTCCACCCGGCGAAACGCCACTCGCCACTCGGACTCGGTGCCCCTCGGCTGACAGCGGACACCTGACCTCGTATCGTGCGCCCACATCCCTTTGGAGCCGCGAATGACCACGATCCAGACCTCCACCGGCCCGGTCGACTCCAATGACCTCGGTTTCACCCTCATGCACGAGCACGTCCGAGTCGGTTGGGGCGCGATGTATCAGCAATACCCCGAACTGTTCGACCGCGAAAACGAACTCGATCGCGCTGTCACACGCCTGAAGGATGCTCACGCAGCCGGAGTACGGACCATCGTCGATCTGACCCCAATCGACCTTGGCCGCGATGTCACGCTCATCGCCGAAGCCTCCCGCCGATCCGGCGTGCGGATCATCGCCGCGACAGGCATCTACTACACGGAGCACCCGTTTCACTTCCAGTATCGCGAAGACAAGGAAATGACGGACCTGTTCATCCGAGACATTACGGTCGGCGTTTCGACCACCAGTATCCGCGCGGGCGTCATCAAGTGCGCCACTGA
>JANPDX010000205.1:0-2605 GCA_031431695.1 Dehalococcoidia bacterium | reverse complement strand
GTACACAGTTAGTCTGGATTGTCGACCCGGAGCTAGAAAGCATCTCTATCTATCGTCCCGGTGCGCAACCGGAGTTTCGCAAGGGCACCGGGAAGCTCGGTGCGCTACCTGTGCTGCCGGGCTTCGAACTCGACCTTGATGAGCTCTTTCGCGCAGTCCGCGACGAGTAGCTATTCTCCCGGGTCCTTCTTCGCTTCCGCCACGAGCCGGTAGCCGACGTTGCGGACGGTTTCGATGAACGCGTGCCCGCGAATCTCGATCTTCGAACGGATGCGCCGGATATGAACGTCCACGGTGCGCGCGCCACCGAAGTAGTCGTATCCCCAGACGCGGTTGAGCAACTGCTCGCGCGTGAATACGCGCCCGGCGTTCATCGCGAGGAAGCGGAGGAGCTCATACTCCTTGAACGTCATTACGAGGGCGTCGTTGTCGACTGTGACGCGATAGTTCGAGAGGTCGAGCGTGAGGGCGCCGCAGCGTACGAAGTTGTCGCTATCCACCCCGTGCTTTCGCCAGAGCGCCCGTTCGATTCGGCGCGCGAGTTCTTCTGGCGGCGAATTCACCATGACAAAGTCATCAATTGGCAGGTCAACCGCTACCCGGTCCATCTGTCCCGGCCCGACGACGACGATGAGGATGACACCGTTTTCCGCGTAGTTCGCGCTGAGGATATTGAACGCGGCGGGGGGAATATCGCGGAGGTCGAGTACCACGACATCCGCGTTGGGGTTCACATCGTCGTTGGCAAGGCGTTCGGGGGCGATCGCTGGAGCGGAAAATCCCGCGCGCTCAAGCTCGGGACCAAGCCTGGCCACATCCGGGTGCCGGGTAACCAGGAACACGGTTCGCATCGTGCTGCCCCCTACCCAAGGCAGTATAGCCGGGGCGTATGCGTAAGCCCTCGCGAGCGCATGAAATCCATGTGAAATCTGTCACGAAACAACTTCGAAGCACAGGTGTGCTTTCTCGAAGGCACCCGGTAGGCTCTCACCAATGGCTGCATCGATAGCATGGCGATGACCTGGCGTTCGCGACTGGCCGAAGTGAAACGCGACACGTTCGCGCTCTACCTCGCTTCGCGTGACCCGCGCGTCGGATGGCCCGCGAAGCTCCTCGGCGCCTTCGTGCTGGCCTATGCGCTCAGCCCGCTGGACCTCATACCGGACTTTATTCCGGTCCTGGGCTACCTCGATGACGCGATCCTTATCCCGCTGGGGCTCGTGCTCTTTCGCAAGATGATTCCGCCGGGCGTTTTCGAAGAGCACCGGGCGGCCGCAACCCTCCGGCTCTCAGGCGGAATTGGCAGCCGGGTTGCCGCGGCAACGATCATCATTATCTGGGTCGCGCTCGCCGCGCTCGCCGCCATCGTCATCCTTCGCTGAGCGAAGGACGCCAGTGAGACGAAGAGCTTGCGGCACTACCAGAAGGCGGCGCCGGAGCTTGTGGAAGCTGTTGTTCAGGCGACCGCGGTCGCTTCGAGTTCGATCATCAATTCTGGCTCGAACAGCCGGACGACCTGGAGCAGGGTTGACACCGGCTTACATCCGTCTGGCGCGAAGATTGGAATCAGCTGTTCTGCCGCGGCCATAAACGCATCGACATCCGTGGTGTATATGTTCAAGCGAACGATGTTCGAAGGGGCCATGTCGGCGGCCACGAGCGCGTCCTTCAGGTTGGCCCAGGCGAGAGTGAACTGGGCGACCAGGTCCCCCGCATGCAATGGCGAGCCGTCCGCGGCGGTGGAGGTCTGCCCGGAGAGGTAGAGCGTGCGCTGCGCGCCAGTTACTTCGATGCCATGGTTCAGGTTGAAACCCTGGAGCCATGGGGTGGGATTGATTTCGCGAGTTTGCAAGAGAGTGTCCTCCGGATGAATCCTGCGCAAGAGTAGGTGCGATCGACGCCCGCCGTAAACACCTCGCAACCAATCAGGCGTCCGGCTTGATCGCCCGCAGCCAGAGGTGGCCCTCTTCCATGCCGAGCCAGTTGCCCCAGAAACGCTCGCAGAAGTACTGAGCCCTGTCGTTGCGGTTCGCCAGCCGATCGCAGAGGTACCCGATGATGCGGCGGCCACGCCTTGGCTGGAACGTGTCCGCGTTCATGTTGAAGTTAATGCGGCGCTTCACGGTTTCGAACTTGGCCGGGTGGTAGTAGCCCCACGCCTGCCCGTCGAACGTGTTCGGATCGAAGTACTCGAAGGTCGCCAGGAGGACGCCGCGTTTATGAGTCGGGTCCTTCCAGGTTACGTACTTGGAGGTGGCGTGGGGGAACCGCAGATAGACAAGCGCGCCGGGCTTACAGATACGCCAGATCTCACCCATGAACGCCATCAGGTCATCGACGTGCTCGACGATGTGCGAGGCCTGGATTTCATCCACCGAGTTGTTCCGCAGGGGCAAGGGACGCATGACGTCGGCGACGACATCGACCCCGGCAATCCTCGCGATATCGAGCCCAATGGCGCCCGGCTTCTTTCGCCAGCCGCAGCCGAGATCGACGACGACGCGGGACTTCGCGGGTGTGGTCGAAGCGTCGGGCATGTGGCGATTATCGAAGGGAGTGGCGCGGGGAGCGAATCGCGGGAAGGATGGGGCCTCTCACAGCCGCG
>JANPDX010000204.1:0-4090 GCA_031431695.1 Dehalococcoidia bacterium | reverse complement strand
CCAAAACGATTGGCGCCGTGATGGTGGACGGTGTTGGTACCAGACTGGAGGTCGTACTTGATGATTGCGTCAGAACCAGACAGGCCCGAGTTGTCACCGAACCGCGCGGTGTAGCCGTAACGAGTCTTGTAGCCGGCGAGGGCATCCGAGACGCGCGGGAAGTCGCTGTCCTGGTCGTCCAGTGCCTCTTCCTTCACAGCGCCGGTGGCCGTGTTGAATCGCCAGCGATAGAGACCGCGAGTGGCATCGTCGCGAAGAATCTTGCGATCTTCGACGGTCGGGGCGACGGTCGAATCCAGTGCTCCCATGTCCACGCTGGACATGCGGCAGGCATCGAGGACCACTTCGTCGCCTTCTTCGAACGCGTTCAGGGTGTGGAAGACGTAGCACGAGGGGGCTTCGAACCAGCGAACCTGGGAGCCTTCAGCATGGCGTGGCAAGAGGCCGAAGCGGGAGGGCAGGTCACGGTCGAAATAGAGCGGTGATTCGCCCTTCATGGCGCGCTGCATGTCAAAGACGAGCGGGAGGTCCATGAAGATTGAGTAGTGCTCACTGACCGCGAAGTCGTGCATCATCACGCCCCGCGGGAGGTCGATCGGTGTCGTCATCGTGATTTCGCCGGCAGCGGAAACGGTGGAGTATTGAAGGTATGGCACCTTGGATCCGCCCCGGGCCATATCAATCCCCATCATGTTGTAGCCGAAAAAGAGCATCTCGCCCGTCTTCTCATCGACCTTCGGGTGAGCGGTGAAGGCGTGAAGGAGCTTGCCGTTGTAGTCGTAGGTACCCGGCGTTTCGAGGCCAGGCAGCTTCACAATGTGCGGGTCGCCGCCTTCCCAGAGGGTCATCAGTTTGCCATCGTGCCAGACGAGGGCCGTGTTGCCGGTGTTGCCGCGCCCGGGCCCGTTCGGGTTGTCGAACTCTGGCGCGCCGATGCCGCTCCCCCAGAGCGCTCGGCCGGCCTCCTTTTCCTTGCGATAGCCCCAGGTATCGACGTAGCGGTTGCGATAGCTGACCTTGCCATCCTTGATGCGCGTGCCGTGGAGCATTCCATCCCCGCCAAACCAGTGGTATCCCTTGATCACGTCGAACTGGGGGTTCGATCCGGTGCGGACGAACATGCCTTCGAGGCCGGCGGGGATTTCGCCGATGACCCGCAAGTCCTCGCCCTGGACTTCTTCCCGGACGGGTCCAAAGTTGCCTTCCAAATACGGACTCGCTACGCGTTCTTCGGCCATAACCATCGCGGCATATCTCCAAGTTTGACTAGGGCCGCATTAGAGCACACTGGCAGAAGGAATGGAAGACATCACCACGAGCTGTGTCACAGTCGAGTGAAAGCGTCCGCGGCGCATTCGCCAGCGTGTGGCCGTTTAATTGTGTAGGGTTTCAGCGATGTCCCGACGCGTGCGTTCCGTGGTCTTGTTCGGCGTTGCAACACTCATGCTGCTCGCCGGCTATCTGCTGCAAAAGCTCGAAAACGGGGATGCAACGCCGGAAATCCCCACCACTGACGCGACCCCGACGGCTACGACTCTCGACCCGGTCCGCACGGTACCCCCGAATCCTCCTGTCCGCGGATGACCCGTCCCTCAAGCGCCCACCGGCCCTTATTGACCGCACACGATAAACTCCGCGGCATGCTTAGTCCCTACCGTGTCCTCGACCTCACCGACAGCAACGCCCAGCTTGGCCCAATGATGCTCGCTGACCTCGGCGCGGAGGTAATCCGCATCGAGGAGCCCGGCGTCATCGACCGCGGCATCCGCTACCACGTCTACAACCGCGGCAAGAAGGCGGTCTCTTGTGACCTCGCGTCAGCCGCCGGGCGGTCTGAGTTCCTCGAACTGGTGAAAAGCGCCGACTTCCTCTTTGAAAACGCGGGCCCTGGCGCCATGGCCGCTCGCGGCCTCGGCTTCGCTGACCTTGTGAAGGTCAACCCCGCGCTGGTGTATGTCGCCTCGTCCCCGTTCGGTCAGGATGGGCCATACGCCGCCCACGCCAACACGGACCTCACCCTGGCCGCGATGGGTGGAATGGCGGCGCTCAACGGCGAGCCCGACCGCGCGCCCGTGCGCATCAGCGTGCCCCAGGCCTGGCACCACGCCGCCGCTGAATCAGCCGCGGCTGCGCTGATCGCTCACCATCGGCGCCTCCAGACCGGCGAGCCCCAATTCGTCGATGTCTCCGTGCAGGCCGCGGTCACCTGGACGGCGATCCAGGCGATGACTGCTTATGCCGTCCAGGGGAAGAACATGGAACGCGCCGGGACGAACCTGCAACTCGGCGTGATCACCCTCCCGCTTGTCTTCCCCGCGCTCGATGGCGAAGTCGTCCTCGCTGGCATCGGCGGCACCGTTTCCGGAATGATGAAATGGATGATCGAAGACGGTACCGTGCCCGAGTCCTGGCGCGACGAGGACAACTGGGCCCAGTACGACCTGATCATGCTCACGGGCGGCCATCTCAATCATCCAATGGACGAACTGCTCGGGAAGTTCGCGGCCTATACCGCGAAGTACCCCAAAAACGACCTCCTCGGGCGGGGCATCGCCAACGGCGTGACCATCGCACCGGTCTCGCGCGTTGACGATGTCCTCCGCTTCGAACACCTCGCTGCCCGCGAGTACTGGTACACGTACGAACTGCCCGGCCACGGCACTGTCCGAATCCCAGGGCGCTTCACTCGTCCCCAGCGCACGCCACTTCACCCACGAGCGCCAGCGCCACTGGCCGCCGCCAGTGTGGCGACGATCCCGGCCCGAACGCCGGCCGCAATCCCAACCGGTGCCACGGCGGGACGCTTGCCGTTCGAAGGCCTGAAAATCGCCGACTTCGCGTGGATCGGCGCCGGTCCACTCTCCGTGAAGTACTTTGCCGACCACGGGGCCACGGTTATCCGGATCGAAACGGTGAACCCGCCCGATCGCCTGCGCAACGTCGGCCCTTTCAAGGACGGAATCCAGGGCGTGAACCGTTCGCAATTCTTCGCCATGGCCAACTCGTCCAAGAAAGGCATCGCCCTCGACTTGAAGTCCGAAGGTGGCAAGGATATCGCCCGAAAATTGCTCGCATGGTGCGATGTCGCGTTCGAATCGTTCACTGCGGGCACGATGGCGGATCTCGGTCTCGGGTACGAAGTAGCTCGCGAGTTGAACCCGGACATCATCATGGTTAGCACCTGCCTGATGGGGCAGACCGGTCCCGCCCGCAGCCTCGCCGGATATGGCTACCATGCTGCCGCCATCGCCGGCTTCTACGAAGTCACCGGCTGGGCCGACCGGTCACCGGCTGGGCCATTCACGGCCTATACCGATATCGTCGCCCCTCACTTTCTCGCGGCGACCGTTGCCTCCGCCCTCGACCACCACCGCCGCACCGGCGAAGGGCAGTACATCGAACAATCGCAAATGGAGTCCGCCCTGCACTTCCTCGCGCCGGAACTCGTGCAATACCAGGTCAGTGGCGCCGTCCCCGGGCGAATCGGCAACGACGACCCCAACATGGCTCCGCACGGCATTTTCCCGGCTTCGGGCGAGGACCAGTGGATCGCTATCGCCTGCGAAACCGACGCCCAATGGGCCGGACTCTCTGGAACCATGGGAGCAGCCGCCCCGAGCGGCGCGGACCTCGCTAACTTCGCGGGCCGCCAGGCGCGCAAGGATGACCTGCACGCGGCCATCGCCTCGTGGACCGCCTCGCGGGACCGCTACGAACTGATGGCACAGCTCCAATCACTTGGCGTACCGGCTGGCGCTGTGCAACGCTCATCCGATCTGCTGGCCGACCCGCAGCTCACCCATCGTCACTACTTCAGGCCGCTCGAACACCCGGAGATGGGGACAATTCCCTACGAAGGACACCAGTTCCGCATCGCCGGGTACGACAACGGCCCGCGCTTCGCCGCGCCATGCCTGGGTGAACACACATGGGAGGTCCTCACCGAACATCTCGGACTCGATGAGGGCATCGCCGCGGAATATCTCGCTGGCGGCGGTGTTGGAATCTAGGGACGATTACGTGCAGGAAGGCGGCTCTTGCGATAGACCTCCACGGGCAATCGAAACCGCTCAAGGAAGTCTCCCCGGTT
>JANPDX010000203.1:0-1985 GCA_031431695.1 Dehalococcoidia bacterium | reverse complement strand
GGCGATGCCGGTAGGTCGACCCGCACGACATCGAGGGCATCCGCCCCATCACCGATTGATGCAAGCTGGGTGGCAAGGAACTGATCCGTGGTCTTCTCTATAGCCATGAATCCGGTCGGCGGGAGGGCCCACTGCTGAGTCTTCCCATCGGCGGACCCACTATGGAGCTGTGACATGCCCGGGGCAGACGATTGCCAGAACACGACCCCGCCGCTGTCGGCAGTCATGCCCGTCGGGACGATATCGGCGCCACGGGCCAGTTCAACAAACTTGCGGTCAATAGGATCGAGTAGTCCAACGACCCACTCCCCATCGCCTGTCGACCCCAGAACCCCGACGCCCTTCTGATCAGGTGACCAGTCAAGATCCGTGACTATTTGTCCGCCGATCTCAATACAAAAGCTCGCCTGATCTCCGGAGGCTGTTGGCCCTTGCGTGCAAGCGCAAAGCGCGAGAGAGATGACCGCGGCGAGCGATGCTGGGCTGAGCCTCACAAGACGAAGATCGGGCGGAGCCCGCCATGCTCCCGACAGTAGTCCTTCCAATCGGTCGGAGGCGGATAGAACAACCGCACGTACCACGCATAGGCTTCCGTACCAAGCACAGCACCACATGCCTGCGAGGCGGTCGCCGGGTATGTCGAAGGGTACGAGCCCAGCCTAATGCCGACGCCTAGCGCACCATCCAGATCAATCCCTGTTCGGAAGTACGTCTCTACGTTGTTGAGCACTTTCCACATGAAGATGCGCTCTTCAAACCGCTCCTGAATAACAGCTCCTCGGTTGTTAATCACGCCTGACCATAGGCTGGCTTGATGAGCCGTCCACGCTTGACGCCATGAGCCCCCGACGTCTTTTTCGCCCATTTGTGGGCCCGCAGTTATGTATCGAAGCCAGTCGTATGCGCCTGAGTTGTCGTAGGAGCTTATCCCGGTTCCTCGCGCGTGGTTGTTCCATGCGGTCAGGGATGCCTGAACGATGGCCTTGTCCGTTCTGTTCCACCATCGAGACTTGGCGATCCGCCCTGAACCAATTAGATATTCAAGAAAGCCCAGCATTCCGCCGCCGCGCCCTACCCCACTATTTTGGTACCACTTGCAGTACCCGCGATCGCAGTCCTGGTGGGTGCCCGGGTACGTCAAGAAGAATTCTCGCCATTGCCGAAGCCGCGTGGATCCCGTGTCCGCAGCAACGCAAGATAAGGCGATCGGACACAACTCACCTTCAGCCAGTGTCTCGGCCGCGTTGTACGGGACGGCCTTGAGGTACTCCCGGCCGTTTCGATGCGAAACTTCATGCTCGTTCAAGCGCCCGGTCATGCGCAGCTGATCGGCGAGCCACCCGTCGTTGTGTTCGCGTGCCGCCGCCTCCAGAAGACGAGGAAACTCGGCTTGCCCGAGTTCCGTGAGCCTGGGCGACTGATAGACCCGCCTTTCGATGACGTCCTCTCCAAGTTCGTCGAGCATGGCCTGGCGGCCGTCCGGTGACAGAGGAAGGTTCAAGGGCATGACGTTGCTCCAAGCAGTTGGCGATAGGGAACAACGTAGAAGGGGAGGACCGGCTGTCCCAGTGGGGAGAACCCTTGCTCCGGTCAATGACATCGATGAGGGCGCGGAGGATGGGCTCGGTGAGGTCGCGCCCTGGGCTCGATCGACCCGACCAAGCGTGGTGTGTCCCGCATTTCGTGGAGTCGGATAACTGGACATCTGCTGCTGTCCCCATTAGGAGACAGCCACGGGAAGACGGGTTATGCGGCCGAATTCCGGCGTCGCGCCGCGGATCTCGTCGAGGCCGGGCGCAAGGTCACCGATGGTGCCGGCGATCTCGGTGTGAGCAATCAGACGATCTATGTCTGGCGGCGGCCCCAAATGGCGCTTCTGCGCGGGCGAGGCCTGCGGCAAGACCATCCCCTGCCGGATCGGGCTGGTCTGGCGCGCGAGCCCGAGGTCGGCGCTGAGTTCGCTGTTCGACCGACCGGCCATCACG
>JANPDX010000202.1:0-11835 GCA_031431695.1 Dehalococcoidia bacterium | reverse complement strand
TCCGAGACCATGAGCTGAGGCCGCTGGACGCTTCGCCAGGTGGGACGAAAACGGCTGACCGCGCAGACCGTGACGGCGACGATGATGACCATCCAGAGGCCGTTAAACCAGGCCGAATGGAAGACGTCGAACAGTCCCATGCCGTCCATCGTGCTCGTGAAGGGGCCGTAGGATTCCTCGCGCAGCTCCATCCAGGCAGACCGGGCGGCGGGGTTGCCGCGCATGGGGCCGGGCACCTGGGGGATGACAACGCCGATCATCCCGGCCGTCAGTGCCAGGCCGACGAGGACGAGCGCGAACTTCACGTTGGTGAGCAGGTTCCAGATCGTGCGCAGCGGGTCGAGGCCGGACGGACGGAGTTCCGAGTTCCGAGTCGGGAGTTCCGAGTGGGTGGCGGTCACGCGGCGCCTCGGTCGGCCTCGGGCCTCGGGCCTCGCAACTCGGTCCTCATTGGAGCTTCGCCTCGATTTCGGCGAATTGCTGTTCGGAGATGCGGCCGAAGATGACGCGGTCGATGACGCCTGAGGGCGTGACGAGGAAGCTGATTGGCATGCCGCGGCCGACGCCGTACGCCTGCGAAACTTCGCCGGAGCTATCAAGGACCGCCGGGTAGGTGACGCCGAACTCCTGGAGGAAGTCGCGGGCGGCCTCTTTCCGCTCCTGTTGATTGACGGCCAGGATAACGAACGCCCGGTTGGCGTTATGTTCGTAGAAGGACTGGAGGTCTGGTGTCTCGTCGCGGCAGGGGCCGCACCAACTGGCCCAGAAGTTCAGCAGCACCCACCTGCCGCGATAGTCCGTGAGGGCGGGGGCTTCTTCGCCAAGATTGGCGAGGCGGAAGTTGGGGGCGGCGCGTCCTTCGCGGGCCGCGGGCGATTTTCCCGTGGGGTTGAGTGAGTCTTCGAGGGAGACTATCCCGAAAATGCTCGATGCCGAGCCACCCGAGCCGCCGGTGCCGTTGCGGAATTCGAGGTACCAGATCGCGGAGCCAACGAGGATGACGATCAGCGCGGCGGCGCCGAGCGTGGAGCCGGGGCCGGAGTATTCACGCCGCCGTTGCGGCCGTTCGTCGGGTATCACTTCAGTCATTAAAGATGTGTTGCGAGGGTACCAGAGCGAAGGATTCAAAGGAGTAAGGCACCTATGATCGCGCCCACGTGCTTCACCTTCGAATCGTCGCGCCAAGCAGTCACGCAGATGATGCACTGCGCTTCCTTGAGTCCGCACCGTCGGTCATCAACCTCATTCGGCTACCCGACGCCGCAAGGAAGCCCACCGGCGACGTGATCCTCTGCGACGTCGCCCGCGAAGATGCGAGCCGGGTAATCACTGAACTGCGGCGCCAGGGCATCCCGCACCACGGGACGATTGCGATCGAGTACATCGACACGGCGATCTCCGATGCGGCGCGAGAAGCCGAACGGGCGGCACCGGGGGCTGTCGGCGATGCAGTGGTGTGGGAAACCGTGCGGGCACGGGCGTTCGAAGAAGCGGCCCCTTCCTTCACATTCATGGCTTTCATGGTGCTCGCCACGCTCATTGGAGCGATGGGCATCCTCACAGATTCGCTGGTGCTCATCATCGGCGCGATGATCGTCGGCCCGGAGTTCGGGCCACTGGCCGGGATCTCGGTCGCAACGGTGGAGCGGCGCTGGGGCCTGGTATTCCGTGCTGCCGGGGCACTTGCGATCGGCTTCCCACTGGGGATCGCTGCCGCGTTCGCAATGACGCTGATCCTGGAGTGGACGGGTGTCGCCCCGGAAACAATTCCTTCCGGGCGCGAGGCCACGCTATTCATTTCGCACCCGGACACGTACTCGGTGCTGGTTGCGGTTGCGGCCGGAATAGCCGGTACCTTGAGCCTGACAACGGCAAAAGCGGGGGCGCTCATCGGCGTGCTGGTCTCGGTGACGACGATCCCAGCGGCCAGCAACATCGCCGTGGCAGCCGCTTACGGAGATTGGGCTGAATGGCGCGGGGCGCAACTGCAACTGGCGGTGAACCTGGCGGCGATAGTGATTGCGGGTGTGGGTACGCTTTTCGTGGAGCGATGGGCGTATCAGCGGCGGACTGGGGTTGTCGACGGATACTGATCCAGCCGGAGGTTGCGCCGAAGATCGACCCGCAACTGGTCATTGGCGTTGAGAAATTCTATTCCGACAACGGTGCCGTCGGGCGCGAGATCAAGCGCGATGTCCTCGCCGACCTGGATCGTCTCGACTTCCGTGGCATCTCCACGAAGTTCGATATAGGCGGTGTTGTACCGCGGGTCGTACGTAAGTTTCATCGCAGCGCCTCCCAAACCCGCTCAACCACTTCTTCGGGCGGCAGGGTGGCATCGATGACCAGCCAGCGGGCGGGGTCGGCGGCCGCCTGGGTGAGGTAGCCTTCGCGGACCTTGCGGTGGAAGGCGAGACCTTCGAGGCCAGTACGGATGGCTTCGATTTCGCCCCGTTTGCGGCGCAGGCCGACTTCCGGTTCGAGGTCCAGGTAAACGACGAGGTCGGGTTCGAGGCCGCCGGTGGCGGTGGTGTTCGCGGAACGGACGGACGCCTCGTCGAGGCCGCGGGCGTGGACCTGGTAGGCGAAGGTACTCGGCGCGAAGCGGTCGCAGATGACGGTTTCGCCGCGTTCGAGGGCGGGCAGGATGACTTCCTCGACGAGCTGGGCGCGGGCCACCAGGAAGGCGAACAGTTCCGCCCACGGGGTGAGCTTCTCGTGCAGCAGGCCGCGGACGAGTTCGCCGGCGCGGGTGCCGCCGGGTTCGCGCGTGTGGACCACGGTGAAGCCAGCAGCACCCAACCGTTCGGCGATGGCCGCGGAGGCAGTCGATTTGCCGGAGCCTTCGCCGCCTTCAAAGACGATGAACCTCGCAGCGCCCGATAGTGTGCTCATTACAAACCAAGACTAAACGCAGAGGCGCGGAGGCGCAGAGAAATTGCAGAGAATCCTCCGCGTCTCTGCGTTCAGTTTCCGTGTCCCGAATTAGCGCCCCGGGAGGATTTTGACGCGGCGAAGCGGGTCTTTGCCAGTGCTGGAGCTATCGAGGTTGTAGCGGGTGGCGAGCTGGTGCTGGACACGACGGACATAGCTGTTGGCCGGCGGGAGCTCCACGGGACGCCCTTCTTCGATCACTTTGGCGATGGCGTCTTCGGTCTCGCGGAAGACTTCGACCATGGGGTCCTTGCGGGGGCCACGGCCACTGTCTCCACCGTCGGGGCGGAATTGCAGCAGGACTTGTTCAAGCTGGAACTGGCTGTTGCTCTTCACCACATACAACGGGATGTTGCGCTCCTCGGCATCGCGGAGGACGGCCGGCTTGGCCCGGTAATAACTGCGCAGGGTGAGGACAATATCGGCGGCGCCAACATCCTCCACGAGTTCGGCGGGGACACCGGTGGCTCGAATCGCACCTTCGAGGCGCGCCCGGGGGATGCCGAAGGGGTAGATATGCAGGGTGCGGCCGGTCGCGGTCCTCGTCGGGGCCTCCGGAACCTGTGCCGGGGACTCGAACATCTCAGCGTCGCGGTGTTCGCGGATGTGACCACCCCGACGATACGGCCCCTCGCTGGCAGGGCCCCGCTGCGGGCGGGCGCCGCCGGAAAGGACGCCCGAGGTTGTGCGCTCACCTTCACGGTCGGAATCGTCGACGACTTCGACGCGCCCACTGGCGCCAAGCTGGCGGGTTTCGGGGTTGGCAAGATAGCCCCGCAGCATGGCATCGACGGTGTCGGCGACGTTCTTGTGGAGCGCGACGCGCTTCCAGCTTTCGATTTCGATGATGACGTCGAATGTTGGAGGCGCCTTGCGTTCGAGGATCGACTTCTGAGTGCCGCGGCGGCGCGCTTCGTCGTCTCCGAGCGTGACCGACTGGATGCCGCCGATGAGGTCGGCGAGAGTCGGGTTGAGCATGAGGTTTTCGAGCGACGTACCGTGAGCGGTGCCGACCAGTTGAACGCCGCGTTCGGCAATCGTGCGGGCAGCCTGGGCTTCGAGTTCGGTGCCGATTTCATCGATGACGATAACTTCGGGCATGTGGTTTTCGACCGCTTCGATCATCACGGCATGCTGCGCGAGCGGCGTGGCGACCTGCATGCGGCGAGAACCGCCGATAGCCGGGTGAGGGACGTCACCGTCGCCGCCGATTTCGTTCGAGGTATCGACGATGATGACGCGCTTGTTGGCGTCATCGGCGAGCACGCGGGCAACTTCGCGCAGCATGGTGGTCTTGCCGACGCCGGGCTTGCCAAGGAAGAGGATGCTCTTTCCGCCGAGGACCAGGTCTTCGATGACGCGGATGGTGCCATAGACGGCACGGCCGACACGGCACGTCAACCCGACGATCTTGCCCCGGCGATTGCGGATGCAGGAGATGCGGTGGAGGGTGCGCTCGATGCCGGCCCGGTTGTCATCGCCGAAATCGCCGATGTGGGCTGTGACGAACAGGAGGTCTTCCTCGGTGACTTCCGAGTGAGAGAGCACGACCTCGCGGCCCGGATAGCGGGCTTCCGGGAGGCGGCCAAGGTCCATGACCACTTCGAGGAGGTCGATGCGGCGTTCTGGATGGCGCAGTGATTCGACGATGCGCGGCGGGAGCGCATCGAGCAGGAGGTCGAGATCGTCGGTGACGATCTGTTCGTTGAGGAAGGTGGGTGAAGCGAGTTGAGTCACGGCTTATTGCGGCAGGGCCACTGATTCAGCGACGGGAGCCGCTACGACCTCCTTCATGAAGTTGACCAGCGCGAGCCTTCGCGCACACATCAGCCGCGTACCCATGGCCGGGTAGCCACGTTCGGCGGCGGCGGATTCGATAGGGAACTGGTGCTCGGCAATGACGAGCGTACCGTGGCGGGCACCATGCGCCTCGATGAGATCGAGGGCATGGTGAATGATCGAGCCCTCAACGTCATCAATCAGTACGTGGCTCTCTCTCGCTCCGATGCCAACCCAGGCGGCAAGGCCCTCGGGACCTTCGAGGACGTACTCGCGGTCGCATTCGAACGAACTGAGCACGGCACGCCAGTCCTGCTGGGTCGGTGCTTCGTGGCGGCGAACAATCTCCGGCACGGCCCGGCAATAGAGCCGGAAAATGCCGTGCCGGTCGGCCCGGTTCGCGGCGCGAAAAGGCGATTCAGTTTCGCTGGCAGTGGGGCGAACCGCGTACAAACGCTCGAGCCGGTAGGCAAAGAATCCGCCTTTTCGGAGGGCATCGGCGTGAAGGCTGCCCTCGGCGTAGCGGAGATAGACGGTTCGGCCGCCCCGTGATGCAACTTCATTGGAAATCCCGGCGCAGAGCGCGACGATAGTGTCGTCGTCCTTGGGCCGGGCGATGCGCAGCGATTCGATCTCCCAGCCCGCGCCTCCGGAGAGTTCGCGGGCAATGCCGACTCCACGGTACGACAGCCCACGGCGAACACCGAGCACGGATGTGCGCGGAATCTTCGGAAGATGCGACAGTCCCGTGGCGGCAAGTCCACTGGTAACGAGCAAGTTTTCGCGGCCCCGGGTGGCGATGACCTCCGTGTTGAGGCGGCCAAGTTGCGGCCAAAGGGTGGCAGCGTCTATCGGGCTGAGCGGTTCGGCTCGGAGTTCGCTCATCGGGCTATCCCCACGGGTGCACCAATGGTGAGAAAGAGTTCGTGGAGCCGGGAATCGCCGGTTAGCTCGGGGTGAAACGAGGTCGCGAGCAGGTTTCCCTGGCGTGCGGCGACGATCGTCCCGTCTTCGAGGGTGGCGATGGCCCGTGCCGTACCGGAGACCGAATCGATGAGCGGCGCGCGAATAAAGACGGCGTGAAATGGCGGTCCTTCGATGCCCTCGACATTGAGGTTCGCCTCGAAGCTATCCAGCTGGCGGCCGAAGGCGTTGCGGCGAACCGAGATGTCCATCACTTCGATTCCCGGGCGGTCGAGGTTATCGACGTTTCTGGCGAGGAGAATGGCGCCCGCGCAGGTGCCCCAGACCGGCTTGCCAGTGGAGCAAAAGTTGCGCAGGGGCTGTTGAAAGCCGTTGCTGAGGATGAGACGGGCGATGGTCGTGCTTTCGCCGCCAGGGATGATGAGAGCGTCGATTTCGAGCAACTGGGGGACTTTGCGGATTTCAGAGACGGCGTGGCCTATCCGCTCGAGCATTTCGCGGTGCTCTCGGAAGTCGCCCTGGAGGGCGAGTACGCCAACGGTCATGGCCGGGAGGCCCTTCGAAGAAATCGTCATTGCATGTGGCGCGCTGGGCGCGGGGTGAGTGAAGTTCCCGAGAACCGCGGAAAAGAGCGAACCGGTGTGAATCGACCCAACTGCACCAGTGAGCGGTCACCCTGTAAAAGGTGTACTCAGTGTAGCGCAAACGCGAGGCGCCGCGGCGAGCCGGACGTTAATGTTCCGCGAAGGTGCAGCAAAGCCCGGAACCCCGCGGGTGCTTTGCTCGCCGCGGGGCTCCGAATTCGAATTGCCCGAGGGTTTACGGGGCTTGCGGGATCACGAGTACCGGCCGCGAAGTCCCGTGAATTACGCGGGCGGTGGTGCTGCCGAGCGCGATGCGCTTCGCAAGGCCCTTACCCGTTGAGGTGAGGACGACGAGCCCTGCATCGAGCTTCTCAGCCGCATCGAGGATAGCGCCGGTGGCATCTCCCTGGGTGAGGACGATTTGCTCGCCGGCCGTCGCTATCTTTTCGAGATACTCGCGAGCGGCCTGTTCCATGGTGGTGGCGAGATCGACGGGATAGGCGGCGAATTCGATGCCGACCGGGGGCGGGATGCTGAAGGAGCGGACGAGGATGAGCGCTGCCCCGTCCTTCGCGGCAAGGTGGCGCCCGGCCGCGAGGCCGCGTTCGGCTTCCTCGGAGCCATCGAGCCCGACGAGGATAGGCCGTGGCGCCCCCGGAGCAACGGGCGCATCCGTGCCCGGTACGATGAGGACGGGGACGGATGCGCCGCGAACAATCTTATCGGCGACGCTGCCGAACATCGCTACGCGGAAGCCCCCGCGGCCATGCGATGCGACAACGATGGCGGACGCGGTGATGGCTGATGCGAGAACCTGCTCGGCCGCGTTCCCGGATAGCACGCGGCACTCGACCTTTCCGAGGCCCTGCCGTTCGCCAAGCGCGGACGCGTAGTTCTGAAACACCGTTGCCGCGCCAGCGCGCGCCTCGGGTTTAATTTCAGCATCCAGGACGTGGATGAATTCGACAGGCGAGCCCGTCATTCGCGAGTACCAGGCGGCCGCTGGCACGGCATTCTCGGCGGTCTTCGAGCCATCGAGCGGAACAAGAATCGGCCTTGCATCAGCCATGTGAATTGCCCCCAGGTGTTAAGTCGTTCCCAGAGCATGAACTAGTTCGAGTTGGACTGCGAGGGTCTACCAGTCCAAAGGGTCTGACCCTTGGTACAGCGGGATCGTGTACGAACGGACATAGGGCATTGTCTCGCCGCTGGCGACCATGGCGGTACGCGAACGCGAAAACAACATGCCAGGGGGATTTTGGCAGCCATGACCGAAGAGACGAGTCCTAGAGAAAGCATATTTGAGACCACCAGGCTGAACCGCCGCGGGTTCTTGAAGAAGGCCGGAGTGGTCGGGGCAGCCTTACCCGTCGCCGGGGGGCTGGTGGCCGCCGCCTGTTACGACGACCCCACCGGAGGACCTGTCGCGGCCAGCGAAGCGGGCCTGCCGAGCGCGAGTGTGAAGCCCGCCGTGCCGGCGGCGGCACCTGCCGCGAAAACGGTCGATTGGAAGAAGATCGACGAGGAACACAAGAAGGGCGTCGTTAACTTCCTCAAGAACGCGAAAGCCCCGTTGACCAGGGGCAAGGGGATGCAAGACCTCGCTCCGCGCATCGAGAGCGGCGTGAAGGTCTGGGAGCTGACGATGGATGAGGTGGATTGGGAAGTATCGCCCGGCCAGATCGAGAAGGCCCGCGGATACAACAACCAGATTCCTGGGCCAACCCTGCGTGCGACCGAAGGCGACACAGTCAGGATCATTGTCAAGAACAATCTGGAAGAAAGCAGCGCCGTCCATTGGCACGGTCTGTTTGTGCCGAACGCCATGGACGGCGTGCCTTTCGTCACCCAGCTGCCGATCGAGCCCGGTAAGTCGTGGACCTACGAGTTCACGATCCGCAACCAGGGTTCGCATATGTACCACTCGCACCACAACTCCGCGGACCAGGTGAACCGCGGGCTGCTGGGCGCCTTCATCGTGGCTCCGAAAGATCCCACGACGTATCCGAAGTACGACCAGGAAGTCATCCTGATCATGAACGACTCCCTGCTCGGGTTCACCTTGAACGGCAAGGGGTTCCCGGCAACGAGCCCAATCGTGGCGAAGAAGGGTTCCCGCCTGCTCATCCGCTGGATGAACGAGGGGATGATGTACCACCCGATGCACCTGCATGGCATGCCGATGGAAGTGTTCCAGCGGGATGGTTGGCCGGTGGTACCGCCATACAAATGCGACACCATCGATGTGCCGCCCGGCAACCGGATGGACTGCATTATCGAATGCACCGAGCCCGGGCTCTGGGCATTCCACTGTCACGTCTTGAGCCATGCCGAGCATGAAGGAGGATTCTTCGGGCTCGTGACGGTGCTCGCGGTCGAAGACGAGACGTTCAAGGTCGCCGACTTGCTGGCGACGGTCTGAGCCTCGCCCCCGAGGGCCGGGAGGGGTCGTCTGCGGCAGGCGCCCCTCCCGAGCAGCCATTTCGGGATTGCACGGCCCCGCATTGATGCGAGGTGTTTCCGTCTGGAGTGAGAGCAGAGGACCCGCCGCAATGCGGGTTTGCGCTTCGCCACGTGGGCGCGTGTGTTGTCAGGCCAGGTCTCGTTACCCGCATTACTACGGGTCCTCTGCGCTACGTGGAGGCGAGTTTTGCGAGGGCGTCTCCGGAGACGCGGTAGGTTGTCCATTCGTCCAGTGGCACGGCGCCCAGGGCCTTGTAGAACTGGATGGACGGCTCGTTCCAATCGAGCACGGCCCATTCGAGGCGGGCACATCCGCGTTGGACGGCGAGCCGGGAAAGTTCGACCAGAAGAGCTTTCCCGAAGCCATGGCCGCGAAATTCCGGGCGGACGAAGAGGTCTTCAAGATGGATTCCCGGCTTGCCTTCCCAGGTGCTGAAGTTGTGGAAGAAGAGGGCGAAACCGGCGCTCTGGCCTTCGGTAGTCTCAGCCAGGAGAACTTCGGCGTACGGATGGGCTCCGAAGAGGTGGCTTCGTAAAGTCTCCCGATCGAGTCGCACCGATTCGGGCTCGCGTTCGTATTCAGCGAGCGCGTGGATGAGTTCGATGATGGTATCGAGGTCGACTTCGACGGCGGGCCGCAGCACTAGTCGTCGACCAGTTCGACGCGAGATACGGCGGCCCCGGACTTCGCGATGCGGGTGACCAACGAGCGCGCCGAGTAACCGCGAGCGCGGGAGGTTTCGAGCATGGCGGCCGCAACATCGCGGTCCGTTCCCTCGGGACAGATCGCTGCGATCGAACTGCCAGCGCCGCTCAGCCATACGGCATGTGCGCCGGCTTTCCGGGCGGAATCGAAGACATCGAACAGAGGCGGAAAGAGAGAGGCCCGCTGGCGCTGGTGGATGCGGTCATCGGTCGCCTCGGCGAGGAGGTCCATCCTGCCAGCAGCCATGGCGGCCACGAAGAGGGCCGCGCGACCAGTGTTGTGGACGGTGTCGGCCCGCGAGTACTGGTCGGGGAGGGCCTTGCGGGCTTCCTTGGTGGGCATGGAATGGTCCGGGATGAGGATGGCCATGGAGGCATCGGCCGGGTATCGGCAGGCGGCCCGCAGGTAGTGGCCATCGGCCGCCTGTACGCAGACCTGCATTCCGCCAAAGAGCGCCGGGCAGGCGTTGTCGCCGTGTCCTTCGAGTTCCGATGCAATGTCCAGGAGTTGGCTCTCGGGCATGATGCCACGTTCGAATTCGTTGACCGCTACGACGCCCGCAACACGCGCGACGGCGCTGGCGCCAAGTCCGCGGCCAAGGGGAATGGAGACGTGATAGCGGGCTCGAAGGCCGCTGGGAGCGGGCTTGCCCAGGCGAAGATAGGTTTGGCGAACGGCGGTGAGCACCATCTTCTCGCCGACGTCATCCGTGAGGGGCCGTTCGGACTCACCGAAGGTGACGGTAATCGAGGCGAACATGTCCAGCGCCAGGCCAAGGCAATCGAAGCCAGCGCCGAGGTTGGCGCTGGTGGCTGGAACACGGACGGTGACAGCGGTTGCTTGCACTGGGATCCCCGAAATCCGAAGCGGCCATGGTACCAGCGGCGGGGACTACCGTACGAAACATTCTCGTGCGATATTTCCTCCGGGTCTGAAGGAGATTCGAGATGATCAAGGCGACGATGGTTCTGGTTGCGATGGGAGTGCTCGCCACGACGGCATTTGGACTGGCCGCCTGTGGCGACGACGATGACGGCGGCGGTAGCGCGAGCCTTACTACCGCGAACGTGGATTGCAAGGATCTCGGGCTCACCGCTCCCGCGCGAATCAAGAGCGCCGGGAAGTTTGTGGTGGCTTCGGACCTGAGCTATGCGCCCATGGAATTCGTCAAGGAAGGTACGAACGAGGCTATCGGGGCAGACGTCGATATCGCGAACTGCATCGCCGCTGCGTGGGGCGTGAAGGCCGAAATCCAGAACACGCCCTTTGACGCGATTATCCCGGCCTTAACAAGCAAAAAGGCCGACGTAATCATGTCCTCGATGACTGCCAACGATGAACGCAAGAAGCAGATCGACTTCGTCGAGTACTTCACGGCGGGGTCGGGGATCCTCGTGAAAAAAGGCAACCCCGAGAAAATCGGTGGAGTCGCCGACCTCTGTGGCAAGACGGTCGCAATCCAGGTCGGCACGGTCCAAATCGATGAAGCCAAAGAGCAGGACGCGAAATGCACCACCAAGAAAATCAATGTCAATACGTTCGAACAGAACACTGACACCATCCAGGCGGTCAGCACCGGCCGTGCCGCGGCTGCGCTGATGGACTTCCCCGTGGCCTCGTACGGGGCGAGCAAGGTGAAAGGCACGGAAGTGGTCGGCGAGCAGTACAACACCGGCAACTACGGCATCGCCGTCCGCAAGGACGATGGCGACGTGAAGGCCGGGCTCGAGGCCGCTCTGAAGGCCATGAAGGAGAAGGGGAAGTACACCGCGATTCTCAAGTACTGGGGCCTCGAAGCCGGCGCCATCAAGTAAGCATCGAAGAGGCGGGCGAGCGGCCCGCCCTTCCCTCACATGAACACGTCACTCACTCTTGCAGCGGTCGACTGGGGCTATATCGGCAGCCACCTGTTCTCGGGCATCGTGCTCGAAGGTGTGTGGATGACGCTGAGGCTCTCTGCCATCGGCATGCTCATCGGGGTGGCGCTGGGCACACTGTTCGCCCTGATGCGGCTATCGCGATTGGCCCCCGTCCGGTTGATCGCCTATTTCTATATCTGGTTCTTCCGGGGCACTCCGCTCATCGTGCAAATCGTGTTCTGGTTCTTCGCGCTCCCGCAGGCGTGGCCGGATTGGGCCCCCTGGAACGGGCGGATGTCGCCATTCACCACTGCAATCGTGGCCCTCGCCATCAACGAAGGCGCCTACATGACCGAGATCATGCGTGCGGGAATTCAGAGCGTCGATTCCGGCCAGACCGAGGCCGCGCGAAGCCTGGGAATGACGTACGGGTCGGCGATGCGGCGAATAATCCTGCCGCAGGCGATGCGCCTGGTAATCCCGCCGAGTGGCAACGAGTTCATCGCGATGTTGAAGAACTCGTCGCTGGTGTCGGTCATCTCGGTGAGCGAAGTGTTCCTCGTGGCAAAGCTGCAATATTCATCTT
>JANPDX010000201.1:0-7600 GCA_031431695.1 Dehalococcoidia bacterium | reverse complement strand
TGGTCGCCGCGAGTCCTGCGCGAATGCCGGCCAACATCGCGGCCCACCGCGTCCCCGTTTACCTCGCCCTGGCCCGTGTCGCTGCCGGCCTCGCTGTCGTCGCGTTCGTCAGCGTCTTCGCCGCGAGTCTCCTTACCGGTTTGAACTCCCAGGATCAGGCTGCCTCAACCGGAACCTCCATGCGTGAGGCGGACGCCCTCGCCGATACGGCGGGCGGCGCGGAAGCCCCCCAAAGCAGCTCCAGTAAGGGCGCCGCCACACGTTCGCCCGTGCTTGCCCCGGCGACAAGCGGCGCTGTCGCCGGCCAGGCCGTCGTTTCTCCAGTGGCCTCGGGCGCCGCTCTCGCCGACCAAAACGCCCTACCCTCACCCCATTCGGGGGCGCCGTCTTCCGCGAACACCGCCGATGGCAGCCAGCCAGGAGTGGTGGGGGACGCCGTCCAAGAAGCCCCGTACATCTTGGGCTCTGATCGGTCGGCGGAAGGCGATTTCCCTTGGGTGATCGTGCTCGGGTCGTTTGCCGGCTCCCTGGTCGGCCTGCTTCTTGTCCTCGAACGACGTCGCCGGATGCACACGTAACCGGCGGCTGCCCTCGCATCTCAGTCGCCGGGGGTTCGTCGCGGAAATGGGCGGTTAAGCCCGAATTTTACAGCCGCCAACGTCTGGCCCGAAGCTAATATGCGTGAAGCGCTTCCTGCTTGCCGCAATGCTGCCCGCCGCCGCGCTCGCTATTGTCGGCGGCCTGGCCATCGGACTGCGCTACTTCGCCCCCGAGGGCTCTCAGGATAGGGCAGCCTCTGCGGCCCCTTCCGAATCGGCCCCTGGCTCGGGCGCTCCCCGGCTCGCTGCGGAAAGCAACGTCTGCCAGGGCATCCTCCATCGCCCGGACCCGGGTGGGCCACGCCTCTTCGCCACCGAATACACCCAGAGGCGTGAAGCGAACGGCATCACCATCGTCGGCAACTCCAGTGTCGACTCTCGGGCCATGGACGAAGCAGCCGCGACAGTCGAACGGCTCTTTCGCAACAACGACCTCGAAGAGCCGCTCGCGGCAGAGGGCGCCTACGTCATCGTCGCCGACTCAACCCAGGGTGTGCTCGACTTGCCCGAGTTCCGCTGCATGGACCGATCCGTCAACCAGGATTTCTTCAGTCATGTCTGCGGAGTCGCCGATCGCGCGGACTACCCGGTCGTCACCGTGAATGAAGACGACCTCCTCGGTAGTCGCAAAGGACCGTGCCGGGGCCTGAACATCTTGTTCCACGAGTTAGGGCACCTGGTTCAGGGCTGGACCCTCGGGCCGGCTGATTACATCGATGTGCGGCTCTTCTACCAGGATGCCATGAACGCCGGAAAATACCGCCGGGACTATGCGGCCACCAACGCGAACGAGTACTTCGCCGAGGCCACACAGGCCTATTTCCTTCACTCCGACGCCGATGGCCGGCACGACCGCGACTGGCTGAAGGCCTACGACTCGCAGATTTTCGAGTTACTGGACCGCGTCTTCAGCGACTAACTTCAGGCTTCGCCCTTCGCCCGCAGGATCGCGTAGCGGGCCGCCGCCAACCCCAGGTAATCCAGTAACTCTGGGTGCCGGGCTCGCAACGCCACCATGTACTCGTTCATCGGGAACCTGCGCCGTTCGAAGTTCGAACTCTCGGGAAGGTCATCGACTCTTTTCGCCAGAATCAAATACAACGGCCGCACGGTCAGTTCGCCCGATTCGTACCCCGCGTTTTGCCTCGTCGCTTTGCACTCGAAGAAACCAATGAGCTCGATCCGCGCGGGCGTCGCCCCGAACCGCTCTATCGCGGCCGCTACCAGGAAAGCCTCGGGGGTGAGATCGCCGGGTTCCCCTTCGAGCATGCCCCATTTTGCCTGGCCCGTTTCGCGTGTCGCGTATCCCTTGTCACCCATCAACACCAGGGCGTACAGGTGCTTGACCGGCGCGTGTTCAGAAAGTGTCTGTTCGTCCACCCAGCGGGCTCGCCATTGGTCGGCGAGGTTGAGTTCCCTGACTCCCGGCCAGCGGGGTTCGTAAGCGGCAATCGCACCCAGGTCGACCATAAAGCTACGTTCTCCGTCTGTAGAAGGGTTTTGCGACGACTGTCCCCGTGGTCCCGCCAATCGTGAACTGGCGGCCCGGGAATGCGTCGCGGACATCGATGATGCCAAGCCCGATTGTCGCGTTCAATCCCGGTGAGCGCACGCACGACCGGATCTCCCCGGACACTCGCCCATCGAACGCTATCTCGGTTCCCGGCGCAATGGGGCCCCCATCGATGAGTACCCCCGAAAGGATCCTTTGGTCTGCCCCTCCCGGGACGTCCAGCAAAACGTCAAGGTCAGCTTCCGCTGGCGAGAGTCCCGCTGCCAGGTCGGGCATGAATGCCGGGATGGCCGCTTCCACACGCGCGATCTCCGTCGCCTGGAACCCCACGAGTCTCGCAACCGGAGCCACGGTCTCCAGCAGATGCTGAGCGACTGCCGGCGCGAGCATGAATTCGAAACCGTCTTCGCCCGTGTCGCTCGTCCTGATCGCAAGGCCCCGAAATCCGTGAAACTGGAACGTAACGCTTTGCAACGAGCCAAGGCGGGCCGGTAGCGCGTCGGCCAGGTGTTCGGCCACGAGCTGCGCCGCCGCTGGCCCGGCAACGCCAATCAGGCAGGTGGTTTCCGTGCGGTCTTCAACCTTCACGTCGAAGTCGACAGACACGGCCCGGTTCAGGCGCGAGAAGGTTGCAGCCCGCCGTGAGGGCTCCCCCGAAACCAGGTAGGCGATGCCACCGGTGCGGGCGATGAGCACCAGATCGTCGATTTCGCCGCGCCCGCCTATCGAGACCGTTCGCAGCGCGCGGCCCTCGTCGAGGTCTTCCACATGTCCGGCGAATGCCGCTCGCAGCACGTCCAGGGCGTCGGTCCCCGTTACAAGGAATCGGCTGCGATGCGAACGGTCGAACACCGCGGCAGCAGCGCGAATGGCTTCGTACTCCGCCGGCACGCCGCCGTAGGTCATCGGTACCGACCATCCGGCCGCCGCGCCAAACGTCGCGCCCGCGGCAGCGTGTACATCTCGCAGGGCCAGGTGATAAATCGCCGCCGGTGTGGTCATTCCTCGATGAACGTCCGTCGCCCGTCCCGTTCGGTCAATCGCCCGACGCCCGGAAATGGGTTATGCACGCATATTAGCAACGCGTTCTCGCGAAGCGCCCGCTCAGCCAGGGCCTTCTTCGATTCCAGCGACATCAGCGGCAAAATATCGAACGCCGCGATCCACGCGGGCCGCTCCACCTGCACCGCATGATGCACGAGGTCGCCGGTGTAGATGGCCGTTTGCCCTTCCGAGGTCAGCGCGATCGAAGCGTGGTCCAGTGTGTGCCCCGGTGTCGGCCAGAACATCGCACCGGGGATGATTTCGGTTTCGCCAGTCACGAGTTCCAACTGTCCGCTTTCCGCGAGTGGCGAAAAGTTCTCAGCGAAATAGGTGCCGCGCGTCCGGTCATTCGGATGCATCGCTGCCTCGTACTCGCCGGCCTGGACCAAGTACCGCGCGTTCGGGAACGTCGGTTTCAGTTCGCCGTTCTCATCGCGGATCGTATTCCAACCACAGTGATCAGCGTGCAGGTGCGTGTTCGCGACCACCGTCACGTCTTCGGGACGCAGTCCCAGGGCGGCCAGCCCTTCCAGCAACTCGCCGTATTCGCCGGGAAACGCCCGCTCGCGGACCGCTCCCGTGAGCTTATTGCCGATGCCCGTATCCACGAGCAGCACATCGGCCCCGCTCCGGACCACCATGCAGTTCAGCGACAGCTTCATCCGGTGCTCGGCGTCCAGGTTCTCCTTGCCTATCACCGGCTCCCACATCACGCGCGGGATGAGGCCCATCACCGCTCCCGCATCGAGTTTGATGTAACCATCGCAAATGACCGCGATCTCCAGGTTGCCAACGCGGTAACGGACGGGCTTCTGCACGGACGGAACATACGGGCGCGCACATTTGGCAGCAATCATTGCCGAGCTCCTGGAACGCACAGCTGCAATTGATTGCAACTGCATTCGGGTGTCAGTAAGCTCGTAGCTCTGGTCTGCTTCGACCAGTGGACATGGAATGAAGGTTTGGCGACTACTCTGGCCCGGTGTCGCCGCCGGCATGTTGCTGGTGGCTCCCTTCGGCGCGGCATGTGGCGGCACCGCTGGCGACCAGGCCGTTGGCCGCCAGGTTGGCGATGGACTGTCCGGCACGAAAGATGATTTCGCTTCCACCGACGGTAAGTTGAAAGTCGCCACCACCGTCGCGCCCCTGACCTCAATCGTCCTCAACATCGGCGGCGATCGCATTCGCATCCACGCCCTGATCCCACCGGGCGTTGATTCCCATACCTACGAACCAAGGCCCTCAGACGCCAAGATCTTGAGCCGGGCCGACCTGCTGATAATGAATGGCGCCGAACTCGAAGGCACGACTGAGAAGATCGCCAGGCAGAATCTCAAAGACTCGTCGAAGATCTACAAGCTCGCCGACAACACGCTTGAGGGCGATCACCAAAAGACGGGCTTTCTGTACGACTTCAGCTTCCCGCGAGCCGATGGAAAGCCAAACCCCCACCTCTGGATGAACCCTATCTACGCGCTCAAGTTCGCGGACCTGACTCGCGGCTGGCTCGCGGAAAACGACGCGCCGAACAAGAACTACTACCAGCAGAACTACGACCAGTTCGCCGAGACTCTGCGCCAGCTTGATGCTGCCATCGCCACCGACCAGCAGTCTGTACCCGCCACTAACCGGCGTCTCCTCACCTATCACGACAGTTGGGCCTACTGGGCGCGCCAGTACGACTGGAGCGTCGTTGGCGCCATTCAGCCATCCGACTTCAAAGAACCGAGCGCCAGGGAAGTCGCTGAACTGATAGCGCAGATTCGCCAGTTGAAGTTGCCCGCAATCTTCGGGAGCGAGGTGTTCCCCAGCAAAACGATGGAGACCATCGCCAGCGAGACCGGCGCGGCCTTCGAGGGTCGCCTGCGAGACGACGAACCTCCCGGAAATGTGAATGACCCGGGCTACACTTACGTAGGTATGGTTGTTGACGACATGAAGATCATGTTCGAGCGCCTGGGCGGCAGCGCCCCGAACGTAGCCAAAATCGACCCCAAGAACAGCTTCACGCGCTGAAGCCGCCACTGATGCCGGAGGGCCCATGACAACTGAAATAGTTCGCCTGAGCGGCCTGACCACCGGGTACCAGGGCCGCCCGGTGCTCTCCGACGTCGACTTCTCCGTCCGCCAGGGCGAATTCGTCGGCATCGTCGGCCCGAGTGGCTCGGGGAAAACCACCCTCCTGCGTGTGATCCTCGGCCTCGTTCCGGTCATGCGAGGCACTGTCGAAGTAGAAGGCAAGCGCGTCGGTGGGCGCCAACGTCCCTCCGTTGGATATGTCCCGCAACTTGAAACCATCGACTGGAACTTCCCGGTCACCGTCGAGGAAGTGGTCTTCATGGGCCGCGCCACTGGCTCAGGACCCTGGCCATGGCCCCGCCAGTCCGATAGAGCGGATGTTGTTGCACTCCTGGATAGGCTCGGCATCGGTGAGTTGCGCAACCGTCACATCCGTGACCTATCAGGTGGCCAGCAGCAGCGCGTCTTCCTCGCGCGGGCGCTCATTCGAAACCCTCGCCTCCTCATCCTCGACGAGCCAACCTCCGGAATCGACATGAAAACTCGCGACGATATCCTCCACCTGCTCGTCGAGTTGTACCGCCAGGGCGTGACCGTCATCCTCTCAACGCACGAACTCAACGCTGTGGCGGCGCATCTGCCACGCGTCGTCTGCATCAACCGTGCCATCGTTGCCGATGGCCGTCCGGCTGACGTCTTCACCACCACCAACCTGCGCGATACCTACGGTGGAGACATGGTCGTCGTGAAGCAAGACGGCATGACGCTTGTCGCCGACAGCCCCCACTTCTTCGATTACCCGGAACGCACCGAGGCCGTCCGATGATCGACATCACTGAGCCGCTGCAGTTCGAGTTCTTCCAAAACGCGCTCGTCGCCTCGACGTTGGTCGGCGGACTCACCGGCCTCGTCGGCGTCTTCGTCGTGCTTCGGCGTATGAGCTACATCGGCCACGGCATGTCCCACTCCGTCTTCGGTGGCGCCGTTGTCGGGTACGTGGCGGGCATCAACTTCTATATCGCCGCTGGCGTTTGGGGATTTCTTTCGGCGCTGCTGATCAACCAGGCGACGCGCCGCCGCCAGATTGGCGCCGATGCCGCGATTGGCATTGTCACCACGGCCAGCTTTGCCCTCGGAGTCGCGCTCATCAGCCGTGCCAACAGCGTCACCCGAAACTTCGATGCCGCCCTCTTCGGGAATTTGCTTGGTGTGAGTCACACCGACATCTGGGTCATCGCGGGCGTCTTCGCCTTCACCATTGCTGTCGTCTTCTTTCTCTATAAGCAGCTCCTCTTCGTCACCTTCGACCCGGAAGTAGCACCGATCTACGGGATATCTGCCGGCTGGCTGGATGCGCTCTTCTCGCTCGTGCTCGCGGCCACCATCATTGCCTCCATTCGTATCATGGGCGTCACGCTGATCGCTGCGTCCCTGGTCCTCCCGCCGGTCATCGCCAGGATGCTCACTGACCGGTTCGCCCGCATGCTCATCCTGTCCACGCTCCTGGGCGCCGCCCTCGGCTTCAGCGGCCTCTTCTTGAGCTATTTCCTCGATGTCGCCTCGGGCGCAAGTATCGTCTTGCTCTCGGCGGGAGTCTTTGCCGTCACGCTTACCGCAGTCAGCATCCGCAACTGGATTCGCTACGGCCGGCCCGCGCTCACCCCCCGGGACCTTTCCGCAGCCGAAGCCAAGGCTGTCTTCGACTAGCAATTGCTCGAAAGGTTGGCGTTAGCGGCTCCGGTCGCAATTGGGACGCTCCCCCGCCCACCGGCCTTCTGGGGAAGGAGGAGAGGGCGCAAGGGCCAGGCTCAGCCGAGGCCCAGGCCGTCTTGGACTAACCCATCCGTGTCAGTGACGGATTTCACATTCGGCAACGTATACTGGTCGTAGTGAATTCACGCGACTACGAGGCTTTCGCAACCGCCATCGCTGGGGCCGACCACGAAGTCGACCTTTTTGGCGCCGCCATGGTGATCGCCCGCCTTGGCAACGAGGCAGCGGATCCCAACGCAGCCGCCGCGAAACTCGACGCTCTCGCCGAATCCGCACGCACCTACGCCGGCGAAGGAGCTGACTCCCACGCCCTCGCCCACGCTATCGACTATCAGCTCTTTAGCATTTGTGGTTTCCACGGCAACGCCGAGGACTACTCCGACCCACGGAATAGCTTCCTCGATGAAGTCGTCTCTCGCCGAACGGGTATCCCCATCTCGCTTTCCCTCGTGTACATGGAAATCGGTCAGAGAGTCGGACTGCCCTGCGATGGCATTGGCTTTCCCGGGCACTTCGTCGTCCGCTACGGCGGCCCCGAATCACCGGTATTTGTCGATCCCTTTCAGCAGGGCGCCCGCCTCGATAGCGACGAACTCCTGGCGCGCCTCCGGGGCCTGAACCTCGGTGCGGCCCACCCCGAGTCGTTCCTCCT
>JANPDX010000200.1:0-1576 GCA_031431695.1 Dehalococcoidia bacterium | reverse complement strand
GCGTGGAACTCGAACAGGTCGTTCGCGGATACGTTCATTTCGCTCGAATAACGGATGGAAGTCACCGGTTCACTCGCTTTCCCGGATATCTCACGGCATTGTGGCAAGTTCGGCCTGCCTCTTCGCTCAGACTAGCGGACTCGGCAATTAGCGTGGGCCTACTCACCACTCAGTCGTGCCGCTTATCCGTAAGCTCGAAGGCAAGCACGGCTGGAGGAAAGTCATGAACGTTGTTGTTGCCGGGGGGACCGGGCTGCTCGGACGCGCTATTACCACCGCCCTGCTGGGCGCGGGCCACGAGGTCACCGTCGCTTCGCGGTCCAACTCGACCCGGGACCCAATCGACCCGCGCGCGAAATGGGTCTTCGCCGATGTTACCGATCCCTTGTCGCTATCGCCTGCGCTCACCGGCGCCGATGCGGTGATCGACGCGGTGCAGTTCCCAAATTCGCCTATTGAGAACCCAAAGAAGGGGTATACGTTCGAAAGGATCGATCTGGCGGGTACCAGGAATCTTGTCGATGCGGCGAAGGCTGCAGGGGTTCTCCGCTTTATCGGCCTCAGTGGAGTGGGCGCCGGCGAGTCCGCGAAATTCCATTGGCTCCGGTACAAGTTCCAGGAAGAAGAGTACATAAAGGCCAGCGGTGTGCCCTACACGATCCTTCGCGGGACATGGATTTACGGGCCCCGTGATGTCTCGCTGAACCGCTTCCTGGGCTTTGCGAAGTTCCTGCCCTTCATCCCGGTCGTTGGCAACGGCAAGACCAGGATCAATGCGCTGTTCATCGGCGACCTGGCCGCCCATGTGGTGGCAGCCGTGAGCCGGGACGACCTCCGAGGGCGCACGTTTGAAGTCGGTGGACCGGTCGTGTTGACAATGGATGAAGTCGTGCGAGCCGGCTTAAGAGCGGCGGGCAAGAAGCGCTTTATCGTGCACCAGCCGAACTGGCTCATGAAGCTGGTGGCGGGGGTCGTGCAGTTCGCTCCAGGGCGCCCCCTGACGCCCGACGCTATCGACTTCATCACGATGGACGGTATCGCCGACACCGGTCCGCTCACCGAAGCATTCGGGCTGAGGCTGACTCCTATCGAAGAGGGCCTGGCAACATACCTGCCCAGGTAGTGTTTCGAAGGCCGGGTCTATACGCCCGATTGACCGCTTGCATAGATCAGAGACTCTTAGCGTAGAATCCGAATTGCGGCTTGCGGGGGCCGAGAGCGACTCCGACATTTTCCGCCGGGTTTGGTTAAAGGTGCGTGCTGATACTTCTGACGTTGCGTTCAGGCTCTTGCTTGCACTCGGAGATCTGTGGGACGGACTGGGTCGAGCCGGCGTCGATCCCACGGCGAAAGGTCTCCATCTGACACAGGAATACCTCGGAGGGTATACGCGATTCTCGGCCGGCCCGGGATCTCATGCGCGGCTGGTTGTCGAATGGAACGGCACGAGCCGGCATTTGCGCGTCTTGCGGTCCGAGCCATGGACGAACGCAGACGCGACAATTTCCACGACGGTCGCTCACGTCCGGAGCGAAGCCCGCGCGCGGGGCATAGCCGAGACGGTTGACCGCGCCCT
>JANPDX010000199.1:0-2646 GCA_031431695.1 Dehalococcoidia bacterium | reverse complement strand
TGTGTGGCCCTGGGGCACCCGGAATGGGCCGGTCGGATGATTGCGGAAAAGGCGCTCCTCGAGCCCGTTGAAGGGCCGCTCGCGACGCAAATTGGGGAAGGTTTCGCCGCGCTCACGCGCGATGAAGCAGTCGACCGGCTGGCCACGCGGGGCGTTCCAGCAGCGCCGGTGACTACAACACTCGACATCTTCGACAACCCATGGCTGCACGAGAACGGGTACTTTCAGGCTTTCGACCACCCGCAGTTCGGCGCGATGATCGGTCCGCAGCACCTCGGCCGGTTCAGCCGCACGCCCGGTGGCTATCCGCGCCGCTCGCCGATCATCGGCGAGCATTCGACGGAGGTCCTGGCAGACTATGGATTCTCCGAGGAGCGGATCGCCGAGTTGATTGCGGCAGGTGCTGTGAAGCAGGGGTAGGGCCCTCTCTCTGTAGGGTCGGGCGTGATGCCGGGTAACTCTGGTATCACTGGGAGCGTGCGCGGCAGAAGTTGGTTGACCCACCGGCCCTCTGACCTCGTGTCTTCGGGGTGATATGTCGCCCTTCTGTTGAGACTCCCGGGCCTGACTTAATAGGAGCCTGTCCTCTGTCCTGAGACACAAGAGAGAGCCGTCGGCCCGGGAGTCTGCGCTCCACTTTAGGGGAGGGTGTTCATGCTCACCATTGGTGTCGATCCACACAAACTTCTGCTCGTTGCCTGTGCTGTCAACGAGGCCGCTCAACCCCTGGCCCGCTGGTCCGGGACCAACAATCGCGCGGGCTGGGAATCTTTCCTCTCCTGGTCTGCTGACCTCGCCCAGTCTGTCCAGGTCGCAATCGAGGGTACTGGCAGCTACGGTGCTGGCCTTGCCCGGTGTCTCGCCTCCCGAGGCTTCACCGTTTACGAGGTCAACCCTCGCTGGACCGCCCATGCCCGCCGTTCCGCTCGCCGCCGCGACAAGTCCGACGATGACGATGCCTTGGCCATCGCTCGCGTCGCCCTCCGTGAGGACCCTGCCCTGCCACTCGTCAGGCCCCCAGCGGATGGCCCCGAGGAACTTCTTGGCGTCCTCGTTGCTGTTCGTGAAGAGCTCCTCGCCGATGCTACCCGCATCGCGAACCGCATTCATGCCTATCTCCCGCTCCTCGAACCCGACTACAAGCACCTGCTCCCAGACCTCAACTCCAAAGACGGCCTCGCTGCCCTCCTCGCCTACCAGCCGCTCATTTCCTCCAACGTCGAGCGCGCCTCCCTCGAGGCTGTCCGGCGCTTCGCCCGATTGCTCGCCGCCATCCGTCAGGATCTCGCTGCGCTCACTGTCGAAATCGAAACACTGGCAAAGCTTCATTACCCACTGCTCATCGCCATTAACGGGCTCGGCCCGCCTTCTGCCGGTCAGATCGTCGGCCTTGTTGGTCAGCGCACATTCCGCTCCGAGGCCCATTTCGCCGCCTATAGCGGCGCCTCTCCAATCCAGGCTTCCTCCGCTGGCAAGACCCGCCACCGGCTCAGTCGGTTCGGCAACCGCAAACTCAATGCTGTAGTCCATCGCGCCGCCATGACCCAGTGCCGTTCCTACCAACCCGCCAAAACCTACATGCACCGCCGCCAACAGGACGGTCTCACCTACCGCGAGGCTCTTCGTTGTCTCAAGCGTTTCCTCGCCAGACGAATCTATCAAGCCCTCACTCACCCTCCGTGCCCCGACACACTCCTCCTTCAACCTTGCGGTTGAACATAGGAGCATCACCCCCGGTGCGGAATTTCATACGATCTGGGGCAGCGATGCGGTGCCACAGCTCCCGCAGGACGGCACCGAGCCGCCGCATCCTCAATGGTTCCCCGGTCCCGGCGGCTACCGTGTCGCGTTCTTCACGGTCGCCCCGGCAAACGCACCGGCACCGCAAGTAACCGACGCGAACGCCGCCCTCGCCGAATTCGAGCAGAAAATGCCCGGCTTGCTCGGCCACATGGAGCAGGGCGCTCCGGGCATGCACACCACAGACACCGTGGATATCGAAGTCGTGATTTCGGGAGAAGTCTGGCTCGAACTCGATGATGGCGCGGAGGTGCGCCTCGGATCCGGCGACACCGTGGTGCAAAACGGCACACGCCACGCCTGGCGGAACAAGTCCAATGTGCCCTGTGTAATGGCGCTCGTGCTCATTGGGGCGAAGCAGGGATAGGAAAGGGAATGTGAGCTTGTGGAAGCACGAGTATCATCGCCGCCTGAAATCAAAGGTCTCCGCGGCGCCAAACGCGAGCGACAAGCCCGAAAGCTCCGTGTACCCCCCACCAAATCGGGACGACTACGAAGGCAAGCAGAATCGCTACGGCCGTAAAGAGGGCGGGGGGTCCAATGATGGGCCAAGCCATCGCAATCCCAACCGCATCGTCGGAGGGATCGTAGCCCGCGACCCACGCCCCACCGAGGGCAATTGGAGGACCGAGAAACAACAAGGCAGCGAACAGTGCCCACAGCGTTGAGCCCATGGGGAACACAGCTCCAAACGTGGACGGTCACCTTACGGCCCGTGAGACGTGCTTTATCATAGTCCAACCTCGGTTACAGGAGCACAACCTATGCGCGGATTACGTGGCGAGGCGGCCATTGTTGGGGTGGCTGAATTTGCACCGATGCGAAAGCCCGAGAAGCTCTGGATGG
>JANPDX010000198.1:0-1903 GCA_031431695.1 Dehalococcoidia bacterium | reverse complement strand
GAGTCCAGGTTCTTCGCCGCGATCATCGAAGCAACCAGCTCTTTCGGTAATGGCGCCCCGGTCTCGTAGTGGCGCGCGAACGACGAAAGCACGTCCGGTTCCCAGCACCAGTGTTCGAGCATCTGGCTGGGCGCCTCGACGAAGTCGCGCTCCGTCTGCGTACCGCTGAAACGTCCCCGTGCGGCCCGCGTCAGCGTCTGGTGCATGATGTGTCCGAACTCGTGGAAGAACGTGTCGACCTCGCTGTGCCGCAGCAGCGACGGCTGATTCGCCGAGGGCTTGGTGAAGTTCGCAACGATTGAGCTAACCGGGCCCTGGTAGGTCCCATCCGCCAACCGCCGCCCCCGGCGCAACGTGAAAGCAGCCGCGTGTCCGAACTTGTTTGGGCGCGGGAACAGGTCCATGTAGAACCGTGCGAACGGCTCCCCGCCCGCCGCCTCCGAGATGTCGTAGGCCAGCACGTCCGCGTGCCAGCGGGGAGCGTCCGGAGCCTCGATGAAACTCACCCCGAGGATGGTCTGGTACACGCTGAATAGCCCTTCGAGCACCGCATCGAGGGGGAAGTATTTCGCAACCTCGAAGTCATCGACTGCGTACTTCCTCTTCAGCATCTCGTTGTGGAAGTAGCGCCAGTCCCAGATGTTGACGATGTCGCTACCTCGCTCCTTCGCCAGTCCTCGCAATTCCTGCAAGTCGCCCGCGGCCTTCAGAGTCACCTTGCCGCGCAACTCGCGCAGGAAGTTCGAGACCGTGTCGCGGGACTTCGCCATCCGTATTTCGGTGCGATACCCGGCCCACGAGTCATATCCCAGCAGCGTCGCGATATCGTGGCGCACCCTGATCGCTTCTTCGAGGATCTGGACGTTTTCGGCGCCGCCCTTTCGCTGGTCCTTTTCGAACAACTGGCGGCGAAGGTCCCCATCCGGGCAGTTCGCCATGAACGGCTGAATCTCGGGGTAGTCCAGAGAGACCTTGTGCTTCGTCTCGCCGCCCTCCTCCACTTTCGCCAGGCTTTCGATCCAGGGCTCAGGCATCGCCGAAAGCTGATCGCGGCTCACAACGATGCCGTCCTCGTACTCGTCGATGTTCTTGCGGAACTGCACATCGAGCTCGACGAGGCGGTCGAACAGTTCGCGCACTCGCTGACGCTGTTCCTGTGGCAGGTCAAATCCGTTGCGCCGGTAGTCACGGAGTTCGAACCGCAGCCAGCGAGCCTCTTCGCCGCTGAGCGCACGGGCTTCCTCTGTGCCCGAGAACTCCTTGATTGCCCCGTACAAGTCTTCGCGGAAGCTCAGGGCAACGGAGTACTTGTCGAGCTTTTCATCCCATTCGCGCGCGGTCTCCCTCATGGCCGCATCCGCCGAAACCTGGGCCATGAAGGCGTACTGGCCCGATGCACCCGCAACCAGGTCTCCAGCTTCCTCCAGCGGCAGCATGGTGTTCGCAAAAGTGCGCGTGCCGCCGGGAACCGCAACGACTCCTGCAATGATTGCGTCGCAGCCTTCCATGGCGCGCTGGCATGCCCCGGCGATCTCCTCCGGTGTCAGCGATTCGAAGTTCACCAGGTTTAGTGACTGGGCCATGGCCGCCCCTCCGCGTTTCGATAGATTCGGATCGTAACTTCCGCTCGGGGGGCTGGTGCAACCCCGCCGGTAAGGGTGTCTTCGCTCATGCGTCTAGCGAAAGCGTCCAGTCGTAGTCTCCGAAGGTCAGCCGCGGATTCGGTGCATCCGCAGGCACCCGCCCGGACTGTACCAGCAGCTCGATGATTCCCCGGCGGCCTCCGAAGTCGCCTCGGAACCAGCTCAGGATCCGCGGAGCAACAATCGAGTTCGTTTGAGCGTCGTACTGCGTCTCGGATGCGAGATAAGCCTCCGTCGCGAGGTTTAACTGGTGGTCGATC
>JANPDX010000197.1:0-8928 GCA_031431695.1 Dehalococcoidia bacterium | reverse complement strand
TGGGAGGTGAGAAGTACGCCGTTACGTAGCCATCAACTCACTTGCGGGGCCACGATCCGCTCCCGAGGGGTCGCGGTTCAGTATCGCTGGTCAGTCGAAATACCGGCCCAGTACCCAGTTCATGATGTCCCGGACAGTGATCATGCCGACGAGATTCGCCCCGCGGACAACGGGCACGTGCCGAAAACCGCCGTCTCCCATCTTGTTCAGGGCGTAGGCCATGGTGTCGTCTTCGCGTAGCACCACGGGGTCGCGCGTCATGTAGTGGGCAACTGGTTCATCGAGCACACCCGCGCGGGCCGCTGCCTTCCGCAACACGTCCCGGTCGGTGAGAATCCCGACCACTCTTCCGGAGTCGAGGACCACCACGGCGCCGGTGGGGTCGTCTCTCATTTCGGAAATTGCCTGGCGAACCGTCTGCATTGGCGTCACGGTGCGAGGCCGAGTCATCTTCACCGAAGAGATCGGAATGGTGAGGTCGCTTTCGCTGACGACCTGCGCCGACTCGGGCACATCCATGCTGCTCAAATCCATTGTGCAGCGGTCGCAGGCATCGGAACCTTCGATGTTTTCAGCGCCGCAGCTGGGACAGATGACGATGTTTCGCTGGTCGGAAGTCATCGCGCGTCTCCTGAAGGAAGGAAAGGGCCCCTTCGATGAAGGAGCCCTGACAATAGCAGGTTGCCTGCGCCTATGGATGTATTCGTTTAGTCAACGACCCATGTTTCGCCAGCATGGAGCAAAGCCTCGAGGCTGCCGGGCCCCTTGGCGATTGCGGCCCGGACCTGCTCGGCGACGAGTTCGTCGTACACGGGAGCCTCGATGTCGCGGAATACACCGATCGGCACCGGGAACTCCGGATAGTCCATCCCGACGAGGATGTTCGCCAGCGAAATGTTCTGCTGGTGGATGTCATGGACCATCAAGCCCTCGTCCGAGGCCGCGTTGGTGACGATTTCCGGCTGGAATCCGTTGAGGCGAATGCCGTTCTCGTTCTCCTTGCCGAAACGCAGCGGCTTGCCGTGCTCCAGGTAAATCATTTTGTCCTGGCGGACTTCCTTGTCAGCGAACGCGGAGAATGCGCCATCGTTGAAGATGTTGCAGTTTTGGTAGACCTCGACGAACGAAATCCCCTTGTGCTGAGACGCCTGGTAGAGCGTTTCTTCAAGGTGCTTGGTGTCGCGGTCGATGGTTCGAGCGACGAATGTCGCGCCTGCTGCCAGTGCCACGCGAATGGGGTTCAGTGGCCGTTCGGTTGTGCCATAGGGCGACGACTTGGTGACTTTGCCAAATTCGGATGTCGGCGAGAACTGGCCCTTCGTTAACCCATAGATTCGGTTGTTGAACAGGATAACGTTGAGATCGACGTTTCGGCGCATCGCATGGAGCAGGTGGTTGCCGCCGATAGAAAGCCCGTCGCCATCGCCAGTAATGACGAAGACGGTGAGCTCCGGACGAGCGGTCTTCAGCCCGCTCGCGAGAGTGAGCGCGCGGCCATGAATACTGTGGAAACCATAGCTTTCGACGTAATAGGGGAAGCGGCTCGAACATCCAATGCCGCTGATGAAGACGATTTTCTCCCGCGGGATCCGTAGCTCCGGGAGCATCTTCTGCATCTGAGCGAGGATCGAGTAGTCGCCGCAGCCCGGGCACCAGCGTACTTCCTGGTCGGAGACGAAATCTTTGCGCGTGAGGATTGGAAGATCCGCTGGAATAACCCCGGTGGCCTGAGTGTTGGCAGCAGGTGCGGTCATGGTTAACCTCCCGAAAGGCCCGAAGACTGGCCGAATTCGATTTCGTACGGTCCACTCCGCCCGAGGACCTCGTCGATTTTTCCTTCCAACTCGGCAATCTTGAACGGCTGCCCGGAAATCTTGTTGAAAGGGATGGCCGGGATGACGAACTTGCCACGGATAAGCAACGAGAGCTGTCCGGTATTCAGTTCGGGGATGATCACATGCTTGTAGTTCCGCAACACCGTCTCAAGGTTGCCCGGGAACGGGTTGAGGTACCGAAGATGTGCGGTCGCGACGCTGAGGCCCTTCTTGCGGGCGTTTTCACCGGCGCTGGTGATGGCTCCGAAGGTCCCGCCCCAACCGAGTAGGAGGACGTCGCCCTGGGGCGGGCCAATGACTTCCAGGTCAGGGATGTCCTGAACAATTCCATCCACGCGGCCCTTGCGGACAAGTGTCATTTCGTGGTGGTTTCGCGGGTCGTAGCTGATGTCGCCGGTCTCGCTGGATTTCTCGAGGCCGCCGATGCGGTGCTCCATGCCTTTTTGGCCGGGGACGGCCCACGACCGGGCGAGTGTGTTTGGATCTCGCGCGTAGGGACTGTAGTCCGAGCCTTCCTTCGCATAGCTCCAGGCAATCTTGGGAAGGGTGGCGACATCCGGGATCCGCCACGGTTCGGAACCGTTGCCGACGTAGCCATCGCTGAGGAAAATGACTGGCACCATGTACTTGAGAGCGATGCGGAACGCTTCGATGGCCATTAGGAAGCAGTCGGACGGGGTACACGGCGCGAGAATCGCCACGTAGCTATCGCCGTTGCGCCCGAACATCGCCTGGAGCAGGTCTGACTGCTCGGTTTTGGTCGGCATGCCCGTGCTCGGACCGGCGCGCTGCACATCGATCACCACCAGCGGGAGCTCAGTCATCACCGCGAGGTTGAGGGCTTCACTCTTCAAGGCAAGGCCTGGCCCACTGGTGCCGGTGAGTCCGAGATGTCCGCCGTATGCCGCCCCGATGGCAGCGCCAATGGCGGCGATTTCGTCTTCCGCCTGGAACGTCTTCACACCGAACGCCTTCATCTTGGAGAGCTCGTGGAGGATGTCCGAAGCTGGCGTGATCGGGTAGCTGCCATAGAAGAGGGGCAACCCGCTGAGCACGGATGCAGCCACAAAGCCGAGGGCCGTGGCTTCGTTGCCGCTGATGTGGCGGTAGGTGCCGGGCTTAACAACTGCCGGGGGCACTTTGTACTGCACCCGGAAAAGCTCGGTCGTTTCGCCGAAGTTGTAACCGGCCTTCAGGGCGCGAATGTTCGCGTCCAGGACTTCCGGGCGCCGGCCGAACTGTTCGTTCGCCCACTTAATGGTCGTGTCCATGGAACGCCCGTAGAGCCAGAGGATCAGCCCAAGCGCGTAGAAGTTTCGGCTGCGGAACTTGTCCTTCGCGCTAAGCGGGAGGCCTTCAAGGGCCAGTTCGTTCTGGCGAGTAATGGCGACGGGCACGAGTTGGTAGTTGCTCAATGAACCGTCGTGAAGCGGGTTCTTGGCGTAGGCAGCCTTCTTCAGGTTGATCGCTTCAAACTCGTTTTCATCGACAATCAGCAACCCGCCGGGACGAAGATCCGCGACGTTCGTTTTCAATGCGGCAGGGTTCATCGCGACCAGCACGTCGGGCCGGTCGCCGGGGGTGTGAATGTCGCTGCCAGAAAACGAAAGCTGGAATCCCGAGACGCCGGGCAACGAGCCCGTTGGGGCGCGGATTTCCGCCGGGAAATCGGGCAGGGTGGCAAGATCATTCCCGAAAACGGCGGCCGTTTTCGTGAACTGCGTGCCAGTCAGTTGCATTCCGTCGCCGGAGTCTCCAGCGAAGCGAATCGTCACACGGTCGAGTTCCTCGACAACACGTTCGGGGCGTACCTGAATTTCTGTGGTCATGGAGCTCTGCTATCCACCCTCTGATTTCTCCATCACCTGGTGAGGGCGAGGAGGCAGGTTGAGAACATCTTCTGGGAATTCTTCTGCCAGGTGCCGAACAAGCTCGCCCAGCCGCACCAGTCCCACCACCGAACCATTCGTCATCACGGGCAGCGTCCGATAGTGGTGCTGCTGCATGAGAAAGATGGCTTCGGCGATAGTGCGGTTGGAAGCGATCGTCCGCGGCTCGCGCGTGAGGACTGAACTCGCGAGTGGCTGATCCCAGTCAAATCCGTCGTCCATGCACTTCGTGAGCACGTCGCGTTCGGTGAAGATCCCTTCGAGTTTCCCATTTTCAATGGCGAGCACACAGGATCGAGAGCTTTCTTGCATCTCGGCCACGGCAACTCGGACTGAAGTAAATGGGGAAACTACTGCTGGCTCTTCGAGCGGCAGCTCATTCAGACGCTGATTGACGAACCGGCTGAGCCGGGAGCGATCCATCTGTGTCTTTTTCGTCGCCTGGGCAGATTCACACCAGCCTTGCCAAATGACCGGGCCGGTGCGTGCTTTCGATTCAGTGTAGCCGGTTTGTGAGCGACATGCAGGCCGAGAAAGTCCCGGAAGGCAACGATTGGCCCGAAAGCGGTGAATGCACCCTACGACTCTTCCCTATTTCAAGCATTGTTCACCACATGATCCCTGAAGGGCCGGGGTGGCGCCGCCGATATTTGGGGTACTGGTCCCAACCTTCGGGAGAACTACCGCTCATGGCTTCCAAAGCGCAGATCCAGACGGTCAAGGCTGACTTCCTCGACCCGTCACTTTACGATGACGTCGGCCTTTCGGGCCTTCCACGCCTCAGTCGCGGCACCGTACTCAGTGCGCTAAGCCGAGCTTTCGACCTCGCGGAAGGACGCCGGCCCGGCCACGCCCAGCGTGTCGCCTACGTCGGCGTCTTTCTCGCCAGCGAACTGGGCCTTGAGGCGCAACGCATAGAAGAAGTGTTTTTTGGGTGCCTCCTCCACGATGTGGGGATGGCCGCCAGCAGCCGCCTCCCGAGAATCGACACGAACCGAGGCGCAAAACTGATCGCGGGAAACGCGAAAGCCAGTGACGTGCTGAACCAGGTGCCTTCAGGCGCCTGGAGCGAGGCAGTCGATGCTATTGGCCGTCACTGTGACGAGGGCTCCCGAATCGTTCGGAAACTCGGCCTCAGCGAAGCGGTCGTCCGCGCCGTCGCCAGTCACCACGACTGCTGGGACGGTTCGGGCTCTCCTTCCGCCGAAGCGGGCGAACGAATCCCCCTCGTGGCGCGAATTGTTGCCCTGGCCGACCGCGTGGAATCGTACATCGACGGCGAATCATCGCCGCTTGTGGTACGCCGCAAGGGCCCGGACGTGATGCGCGACATGGCGGACAGCGAAGTCGATCCCGCCCTTGCCACCCGAATGGCTGAAATCGCAGGACGCGATGACTTCTGGCTTGGCTTTTACGACAACGACCTCGCCTCGGCGCTTATGTCGCTCAACTACGGCGGAATCATGAACCGCGAGGAACTCTTTGACTTCGTGGGCGTAATCAGCGACGTCGTCGATGCACGGAGTGGCCGCGAACCCGGCCGTGGCCGCCGAGTAGCAGACCTCGCCCGGAAGGTCGCCCTGTCCTGCGATATGACCGAACGCCGCGCCGACCTTGTCAAGGTAGCGGCGCTGCTCCAGGACATCGGCACACTCGGCGTACCCGTCCACTTCCTCAGCAAGCCCGACATCCTGAGTGTTGACGAAATGTCCTCGGTCCAGCTTCACCCGGTATTCGCACGCGACATCGTGAGCGAAATTCCCGGACTCGGCGCCGCTGCGTGGTGGGTCGGCTGCCACCACGAGCGCATCGATGGCAAGGGCTACCCGGGGATGCTCGAGGGGAGCGAAGTCCCCGCCGAAGCGCAAATCATTGGAATGTCCGAGGCCTTCGACGCGTTGACCAGCGAACGGCCGTATCGCCGGGCGATGCCGCGGTCCGACGCGCTTGACGTTATGCGGAGCCTCTCGGGCACAAGGTTCGACACCTACCTGTTCAGCCGTTTCGAGGAGATCATCGCGCCGACTGAGGCCTGACAAGCGTCCGGAGCGCCCAGGCACCACGGCTTCTCTGAAAAAGGCCCGGCGGAAAACGGGCCTTTTTCGCGCCCCGATGCGAGCCCGGTTTTGTCCCACGCTCGGCCGTTCGAAATAGACCCCTTGCGCAGGTCGGCTACAATCCCGCCAGAACCAGCCGGTAGCTTGAAGCCCAATGAATACACGCGTCATCAGTGTTTCGCGACAGGTCGGTACAGCGGGTGAAGAGGTCGCCCTCGCGCTTTCCAAAAAGCTCAACTTCCGCTTCATCGACTATCAGGTCATCCAGGATGCTGCTCAGGAAGCCGGTGTCTCTCCAGAGACGGTTTCCGAGGCGGAACACACCCCGTCGCTCATGACCCGGCTCCTCGAAGCGCTGGCCCGCAATCCGAGTATGCCGGTTGCCGCCTGGGCCGACCCGATACCCCTCGCGGCCAGTCCGCTCTACACCTCCACGGACTACCGCAAGTTCGCCGAAGATGTCATTCGCGAGATGGCCGACCAGGGCGAATGCGTGATCGTTGGCCATGCCGCCCAGGTGATCCTTCGCGACCGATTGGATACGGTACGAGTGCTTGTCACCGGCTCGAACAGTTACCGGGCACGACGGATCAGGGCAGGCATGGGCGTCGATGAAAAAGGCGCGCTCAAGATCATCGAAAAGACCGACAACGAACGGCTGGACTACTTCCGCCGCTTCTATGAGACAGGATGGCTTACCCCGTGCTCCTACGACCTGTGCATCAGCACCGACCACATGAACCCCGAACAGGCCGCGGAGATGGTGGCAAAGGCCGCCGAGCTGCGCTGACCATCTTCACGGCGGCGCTCGCGGGAGTCGCCATGATGGCATCCCTGAGCTGCGGCGGGGATGACGACGGCAGCGGCGCAACCGGGACAACGAGCGGAACCACGGTAAAAACCGCCGCCGATCTTGTCCCGGACCTGAAATCAGCCGGGTTCACGTTCGGCCAGTCCGGGAAGGCCCCGGGTTCTACCCAGAACCAGGACACCTTCTTCGCGATTTTCGCGAACCCCACCGGGAAGGTCGCCCAGGTCCGCACCGAGTTCAACCTGCACCCAACCGTTGAAGCAGCGACCCAGCAATACGGGCCCATCTCCGAAGCACTGCGGAACCCGCCCCCCGACCTCTTCGGCCCCAACGCCACGCAGCAGGACAACGCGGCGGTCTTCCAGGCCGACCAGTCGAAGAGCTACAAGACGGTCAAGGCTGATGGCCAGGGGCTTCGTGTGTTCACCGACGCTTATCGCATGGGCCGAGCCGTTGTGATCGTATACGTCATTGGTCCCGACGGGGCGGAGACGGAAGCTATAAGGAAGCAAGCGGCGGAGCAGATCAATGGAAAGGCCACGCGCTAAAGGGCCACATCCATCGCCGATGCGTCGGTCGATGGTTCGCCCGTACAATCCCAGAGGCCACACCAGGCCCGGGGATTACCGATGACACACCCTTCCGAAGAGCGAGCGCGACGCCTTCCCTTCGCCTTCAGCAAACTCGACCCGGGTGTCCGGCGCGAGACGGTCTACCTGGACGCTTCGGATACCGCGCAGAGCTTCGGCATCCTCTACCGCCCCGCGAACCACGAGCCGAAGACCGTGGTGTTTCTCATGCATCCGCGCGGCGAGTTCACCCGACACTATGTTGTCCCGCCTCTGACCGACCGTGGCTATGCGGTCTTCGGGCAAAACAGCCGGTACATCAATAACGACACCGATATGGTCCACGAGCGCCTGCTGTTGGATATCGCCGCAGGCATGCGTTACTTGAAAGACGCTGGCTTCGAGCGCATTGTCCTGCTCGGTAACAGCGGCGGCGGCTCGCTCCTCGGCTTCTACCAGTCGCAGGCCTCCAAAGCGCCCGAAAAACGGCTGACAACGACACCCGGCGGCGAACCGATCGACCTGACACGGGAAGTCATGCCGGAAGGCGACCTCTACATCGCCGTTGCGGCCCATCTCGGCGAAGGCCGATTCATGCTCAATGTGATCGACCCGAGCGTGACCAACGAAAACGACCCGACCAGCACGGACCCGGCGTGGGACATGTACAACCCCGCGAACGGGTACAGGCCATTTCCCCGGCCGAGCACCTACGACCGGGAATGGCTGGCGGCCTACCGAAAACTGCAGATCGCACGCAGCCGGCGGCTCGATAACATCGCGCGGGACGCCATCGCGGAGCACGGCTATTTCCGAGGCCAGTTGCGCGACCCGGGGTATACCGGGCTGCCGATTGAAACGCAGGGGATGATTGCCCGGCGGGCACGGCTCGGGCGCTACATGGTCATCTACCGGACGTTGGCCAACCCGGCCTACCTGGATCCGACAATCGATCCCAGTAACCGGCCGGTCGGTAGCATCTTCTCGCCCGGCGACCCGATCATCGGAAACTACGGGCCCGGCGGGCTTGCGCGAGTGATGACACCGCGCGGCTGGCTCAGCACCTGGAGCGGAACGAGCTCCCAGGCAGACCTGCCCGACACCATCCGGCACGTCACTTCTCCGACGCTTATCGTCTTCGCGGACGGCGACTGCGACATCTTCCCGGCCGAACAACAGGAGCTGATGGCGAAGAGCGGAGCGAAAGACAAAACGCTCATGGAGCTTCCGTGGGCCGACCACTACCTCTATCCGGTGGGCGAAGAGGGCAAGAAGCTGGCTGACCCCCGTGAGCGGCTGATTGACATGATCCTGCCGTGGATCGAGGAGCGCATCGGGGGATCCTGAGCCGCGGTCGCAACGGAGGCTATTCGTTCGTTAGGTTCCGTTTGGAAGCTGGACCCTTCCGCTTACGCCGGATTGCTCGCTCGCACGATCCAGAGTTTCCGCTCCGCCACGAAGCGCCCCTTCGTTACGTATGGAGATTCATGCGCCTGGAGTGCCGCGATAGCTTCCGCCGCGACATCTGGAGCCAGGTTGAATTGAGGGATCCGCCCAACCACCGACGCTATTTCGTAGGGGGCGTCGAACTCCGTCGAGATGGCCTCGAAAGAGGTCCCGTTGAATCCTGCCTCGCGCAAGTACCCTTCAGTTGCCGGTTGATCACCAAGCGCGAAGGGACTTGGCGGCAAGAATCGGGAAGGTGGGCGGGGCGGTTCGTATTTCGCCAGGATCTCCGAGGGGAACGAGTCGTTTGCTTTGAAATAC
>JANPDX010000196.1:0-2569 GCA_031431695.1 Dehalococcoidia bacterium | reverse complement strand
ACCGCTGGTGAAGTGCGCGACACAGCCCTACCCGCCGTTGTACGCGGGTGGCGCCAGCACTCCCGCCGAAGACCTGTTTGCCGAAACGATCGACACCTATTTGCTCTGGGGAGAATCCACGGACCAGATGCGCGATCGGATCACCCGGATGCGCCGAAAGGCCGAAATACACGGTCGAGAACTTCGCTTCGGAGTCCGCTTCCATGTGCTTTCGCGTGACACCCACGAAGAAGCCATGGCTGCTGCCGGCGCACAACTCGAAGGCGTGACGCCCGAGCAAATAGCTCGCACTCAGAACGTGCTCAACTCCACGGATTCAGCTGGCGAATCGCGCCAGCGTGCGTTCGTAGGGGCCGACGACCTCTGGGTCGAATCCAATCTCTGGTCGGGCATCGGGCAGGTTCGCCGCGGGATCGGCGTCACCGTAATCGGGTCACACGAACAAGTTGCGAACAAGTTCCTCGCGTTTACCGACCTTGGTCTCTCCTTCTTCATCCTGAGTGGCTATCCCCACCTGGAAGAGGCCGAAAACGCGGGAAAAACCTGGATGCCCCTCTTCCACGACATGGTCCGTCAGCGCAGCGCCAGCCTCGCCGCGGGCTAGCTGTAGTTCGGTCAGCCTGTTTGAGTCACGTAGGAATCGCGCTCGCAGTTGAGCGCGTTACCACTCGATGGCGCATACTTGGACGAGAGAGGTCTTGCCGAATGAACGCTACGACCGAAGATCGCGACGAATCCACCCAGGCCCCGCTCCCTACCCGGAACACCGGCATCGTCGCGATGCCTCGCTGCAAGCGCTGCAACCTCCTCTACACATTCACCAAATCCACGAGCGCCTTGCGGCTCACGTACTGTAGCTTCCTCTGCGAACTCGGCGACCTTGGCTTCAGCATGCAAGGCCTTGAACACATGGAACGTGTCGTCAAAGCCGATCCCCAGGGAATAGATCCGGCGCCACAGCCAGTCGCCGTCGAATAGCTCAGATCACCTTGAGCACGACCTTGCCAAAGTTTTGATTCAGTCCCATGTACTCATGCGCCGCCGCCGCCTCGGCAAGCGGGAAAACGCGATCAACCACCACCCGCACACGGCCAGACGCGATGTGGGGAAGGACGCTCTTCTCGAATGCCCGCGTGGCCTCCCCTTTCTCTTCGATAGGCCTGGCCCGTAGCGTGGTCCCGCGGACGGAAGCCCGCTTCTGAAGGAGCACCCCGATGTTCGCGTTCGTTGTGCTGCCTCCCATGAGCCCCACCAGCACCATCCGGCCTTTGAGCGCGAGCGAACGCATGTTGCGGTCCCAGTATTCGGCGCCAATCACATCAAGGATCACGTCAACGCCCCGGCCCTCGGTAGCCTTGAGGACCTCCTCAGCGAAATCCTGTTCCTTGTAGTTTATTCCGATGTCCAGGCCGAGAGCGGCGGCACGTTTCAGCTTCTCGGCGCTGCCCGCGGTGCCAACCACCAGCGATGCGCCCATCATCTTCGCAATCTGCACCGCGGCGACACCGACTCCCGAGCCCGCGGCATGTACTAGGAGTGATTCTCCAGCGACGAGGTTGCACTGGCGAAGTGCGTCATGCGCGGTGATATAGACCTCTGGCGTGGCGCCTGCTTCCTCCCACGAGAGGTTGGCCGGGACCTTCATCGCCAACCGGAAATGCGCCACAACCTGCTCGGCATACCCACCGCCCGCGAGAAGCCCCATGACCCGGTCGCCAATCGCGAAGCCCTCAACCCGGCTTCCCATCGCGACCACTTCACCGGCGTACTCCATCCCCGGAATGTCGTGGGACGGCCTCGGTCCCGGCTGCGGGTACCCGCCCATGCGCTGTAGCAAATCTGCCCGGTTCAGGGCGGACGCATGGACACGGATCAAGAGATCCTCGGGACCGGCAGCCGGATCCGGGACATCCTGCATTTGGAGGACCTCCGGACCACCCGGTTTCGTGATGACGATGGCCTTCATTCGGGTCCAACCTCTTAGCATTCGAAGTGGAGCCATCATGCAGCACAGCAACGTTCTTGTGACAGCGTCTCGGGGGACAGAGGGCTTCTCAACTGGCGGCGCCGAACGCCTGCGGCGAAGAGGGCCGAACGGTCGAAGATTCTGGGCCACTCGGCCATGGACGCTTAAGCGTTCGCCTGCTCGGGATTCCCCGCTTGCTATACCGGCAAGGCGTCAGCCGATCGGTTGACGGTGCGATGGCATGAGGCTTCGATGCCGCGAACGTGTTCAACCGAGCACCGAGTCCAAGCTACGTCGTGCGCACGGGAAGTTCGCACAAGAAGTCTCGCGCCTGATTGCGGTAACGCCAGCGCATCACTGACCCGTCGAGCGCAACACTTTCCCAGCGGGCGTCGTCTTCGCCGGTAACAGGAAAGATGGCGCCCTTCAGGCGCCCGCTGGCGTAAACCTTGAAGCTCGTGTCGAACGGATCCGTGGGATCGTGGCGTCGAGCTCGTAGCTCTCGCTTTGGCGGTGGAAAAGGCATTTTTGATCCTACGCGACAAGTTCTGTCGCTAGTTTAACGCACGCTAAGTTATCTCCAAAGAGCGCGAGGAAATCCTC
>JANPDX010000195.1:0-1602 GCA_031431695.1 Dehalococcoidia bacterium | reverse complement strand
GGAGTCGAGATCGAGGACGACCGACTTCTTCGAGGTGTTATGCACCCAGAACGCGAGGCTGGCATCGGGCTGGCCTTCGTAGCCATGCACGAAGGGACCAGCGTTGCGTTGCCTGCCGCCGCCAGGAGGTTCCACCTTGATAACCTCGGCGCCAAGATCGGCGAGGAGGCGACCGCAGTATGAGCCGGTCTCGTCGGTGAACTCGACGACCCGGACGCCTTCGAGGGCGCGATCGACCATCGCCTAAGCCTCCGGGATCGCGGTGACGCGCTGCTGGAGGCTGCGCCCGAGGATTTCGGCGGCCTCGGCGACCATGTCGTGGAGGATGTCAGCGGCTGGACGAATCCGGGTGAGGAGGCCCGAGGCCTGTCCGGCGGCGTTCATGAGGAGGTCTTCGCGGCCGGCCTGGCGAGCGGAGTAGACCAGGTCCTGGATGAGCAAGCCCTGGAGGCCCATGGGGAGCGCCTTGATGTCCGAAGCCTCCCAGGCCTCGATGAGCGGGTTCGTTATGTTGCGCATCGTCTTGCCGCTGTAGAGGCGGGTGATTTTCGTGTCTTCATCACCAGCGGCAAGGACACGCTGCTTTTGCAGATCGGGTTGGTTGGCCTCTTTCGAGACGAGAAAGGCGGTGCCGCACCAGACCCCGATTGCGCCCATGGCGAGGGCGGCGGCGAGACCACGGCCGTCGGCAATGCCGCCGGCGGCAATCACGGGGGTCGGGGAGACGGCATCGATGGCCTGGGGCACGAGGGCGAAGGTGGCGATTCGGCCCGTGTGGCCGCCTGCCTCGGTGCCCTGCGCGACGACCGCGTCAACGCCAATTCCGGCCACGCGCTTCGCGTTCTTCACGTTGCCCACGAGCGAAAGCACTTTGGTGCCGTTGGCCTTCAGGCGGTCCATCCAGGGGGCCGGGCTGCCGAGGCCGGAAGCGAAGACGGCGATCTTCTCTTCGATGACGACTTCCATCTGTTCGTCGGACATGCCGCCGCCGGATCGGCGTGGAGCAACAGCGGTGGGTGCCTGACGTGGGGCCTCTTTCCACTCGATGCCGACATCCTCGGCGAGCTTTTTGAGGCCGGCGTAGGTTTCTTTCGGGATGAGGTCGCGCGGGTCGGGGGGCATTTCGCCGCTGGCCGCGCCGCCCATGAAGTTGGAGGGCAACAGAAGGTCAACACCAAAGGGCCTGTCGGTCATCGAGCGGACCCGGTTGATTTCTTCGCGGAGACGTTCGGCGCCGAATCCGGCGCCGCCAAGGACGCCGAGTCCGCCGGCGTTCGATACCGCAGCCACCAGTTCGGAGGTGGCAACGGGGCCTGTTAGACCGCCCGCGACGGGGCCCATCCCGGCAAGGATGACCGGATATTCAATGCCTAACATTTCACAAAGTGCCGTTCGCAAAACCGGTCGCGCCATTGGGCAGCTCCAGGGGAGTAGATCAGGTTCACTATACGGCGAAAGTCGGTACGTTTCAGGTTCGCCGAGGAGCGGGTAGACCGGCTAGTTGGCTCGGGCGAAGATGGGCGACGTGAATAGCCCCGTAACCCCATGGGTCCTGGCCGGACGCATCCTGTCGATCATCGGGATGGCGTTCTTTTCGGCGGT
>JANPDX010000194.1:0-1820 GCA_031431695.1 Dehalococcoidia bacterium | reverse complement strand
CCGGTACCCCGACGCCGATCCCAACGGCTTCGCCGGTCGGGCCCCCGTCTACGGTCAACGTGACCTGCATTTCGTACCCGTCGGGGATTTCGTCCCCGTCCGGGAGCGAGACGCAGATCGACTGTTCGACCAGCTTCTCGGAGGCGTTCAACACGATCGCCTGGACGACGACCGGCCCGGCCACCCCCGCGTCGCAGAGCGGCGGCTCGAAGCAGTTCACGACGTTCGGGCCGGAGTCTGGGACGATCACGGTCAAGGCGCTGGTGTGCTTCAACGCTGTGTGCTCGCAATCGAACATCGCGATTGTGCAAATCGGTCAGATCGTGAGCGTTGTCGGTTCGAACCTCTGCGGAGACACCATTACCGGCTTTGACCCGAATACTATCGCCGCTTCCGTCACGAACTGGAATTCGTCCCGGCCGCTTCCCACGGGGACAATGACGTGGGTCGCCAACGGGAACATCATTGGGACCTCGCCAATCCAATCGGGTGAGCTCTTTGCGGAACTCACTTTCACGCTCGGTTACCTCGGCACAGGCATCCCTCTGACCGTCCAGTACAGCGGTGACGCAAACTGGACTGCGGCAACGTACAGTTGCACGTTCGAAGCGGTCTAGTTTTAGAACATGGACATTCACGCCGCCTCGCGCGCCGCAGCCAACCTCCTGGAAGCGGAAGTCTCGCGTCTCCGCTCGCGCGGCGTACCCGTCGGCGAGGACGACCTGCGCGGGCTGTACGTCTCCGACCAGGAAGCGGACCGGATCCTCGCCAACGCCGGCCAAGAGCGTTATGGCGCGGTCCTCACGGCCGAGGCCGCCGAACTTGTCGCCTCCGTTGGCCCCCGGCTCGAACAAATGACCGGCGTATTCGGATTGAGCCCGGCGGACGCCGCGACCGTGGCGTTGTGCTTCGTGGCGGAGACCGACCCGGAGGTCGAACGGCTTATCGCCTACGTCCAGGACGACGTCGCCCGAAAACGGCCGCGCGTGGAGATGGCTTTACGCCTGTTCTGGAACGATACCGTGGGCGCGCAGGCCGCCTTCGATTCGAACGCTGCGCTGAGAAAGTACCGCCTCGTCGAACTTCACGAAGACCCAACGCATTCGGCGACACCGCTTCTCGCCAGGACGCTGACCCTCGATCCGCGGATCGCGAGATACCTTGCGGGAGGCGACGCACTCGATGAACGGCTTCTCGGTTCGGCATCGAAAGAGCCGCTCTCCGAGGGATCCCGAGGGAGGCACCACGATGCACCGCTCATCGACCCTCACGCGCTTAAACCGCCCGTGCTTTCGCTGCGGGGGACGGACGCCGAACGGATCCGCGCCGCGGTCGGCAACCTGGCGGTGGCGGCAGGCCTCGGTGGGACGGTCGAGTTACGGCTTCCATCGCGTGACCTGCAGCCGATAGAGGCCTTCGGACGTGCGGCCCGGGACGCGGCGCTGCTCTCGTTCGCACTGCTGGTGAAAGGCATCGAGAGTCTCGAAGAGCCACAAAGAATCGAGCTGTTGACGGCGTTCGACACGTCAATCGCTCCGTTCACCGCCATCGCCTGGGAAAGCGACCCGTCGTGGCACGGACCGGCCGTTGTTGTCGCCCGCCTGAACTACGAAGGCCGCCTGGAAGAATGGCGGGGGACGCTTTCGAAGTCCCGCTGTGCCGCGGACGTCGAAGAAGCCTTGCCGGCCCTGGCGGGGAAGTTTGAGTTGGACACGGGAGCTATCGAAGCCGCCACACGCGGCGCCATTGGCCTCGCCACCGCAAGGAATGCCCGCAGCCCAGAGATCACCGTCGAGGATCTGTACGCCTCGGCACGCGCC
>JANPDX010000193.1:0-5191 GCA_031431695.1 Dehalococcoidia bacterium | reverse complement strand
GGACGGCGCGGCGATGGCCCTCTACGGTGTGGTGACGGTGTTTGCCGCGCCGATCGGGGAAGAGGTGTTTTACCGAGGGCTCGTATTCGGTGGACTGAGCTCCTGGGGGTTCTGGCCCGCTGCTGTACTCTCAGGATCGCTATTCGCATTGTCGCACCTCGATCCCGCGACCCTGATTCCATTTGCAATCGTGGGCGTCACGCTGTGCTGGCTATTCTGGCGAAGCGGCTCACTCTGGGACGCAATCGCGTTCCACATGATGTTCAACCTGATGAGTTTCATCCTGTTATTGGCGAGGACCTGACGATGTCAAAACGAATGCGCGAACTGTTCGAAGACGCCCGAAAGAACGGGCGAAAGCTCTTCATCCCGTATGTGACCGCCGGCTACCCGCGGCTTGAAGACACGGTGCCGATACTCCTGGCGGCTGAAGCGGGCGGGGCGGACATCATCGAAATCGGGATGCCATTCACGGACCCGTTGGCCGATGGCGCGACGGTTCAACACGCGAACCTGGTAGCGCTTCAAAACGGTATGACCCTGCTGGGCTGCTACCGGCTACTGAAAGAAGCTCGCGACCAGGGGCTCAAGGCCCCGGTGGTGTTCATGGGGTATTACAACCCGCTCCTCTCCCGCGGCGAAGAGCGGGCGGTGGCGGAGGCGAAGGCAGCCGGCGCCGACGGATTCATCGTGGTGGACCTGCCGGCCGAAGAGGCGGGGAATTTCATTGCGGCCTGCCGCGCGAACGATATGAGCTTCATCCCGCTCGTGGCCCCCACGAGCCGCGATGCACGCATCGAGATCCTGGCGAAGGTGGCCGATTCGTGGATGTATTGCGTGAGCGTTACGGGGACCACCGGCGGCAAGACGGTAGACGAGGTAGACATCGGCACCTTCATCGCGCGGGTGCGGGCGCATACCGATTTGCCGCTTGCGGTGGGTTTCGGGATCAACACGCGGGCGCAGGCAGACAGCGTCCGGAAGGTGGCGGATGCAGCAGTCGTCGGCTCTGCTATAATCTCGGCCATTGACGCAGCGGGGGAAGACCACCGCGCGCAGAGCGTCAAGGAGTTTGTCGAGGATGTCTCCGGTCGATAACGGACAGGTGAATGCGGCCCACACGTGGGAAGACGAGCGCCGATGGGCGTGGCGTTGGCCCCTCGTGGGCCGCACTTATGTTTGTCCGCCGACCGGAGTTTTTGGGCTCCCGGTTCGCTAAGGGCACTACACCAAACCCATTCGAACCAACCCTGGAGGAGGCAACTGCGCGTATGCCCGTTCGCGGCGTCCGTGGTGCGATAACCGTCACCCGGAACCAGAAGGAAGAGATCCTCGAAGTCACGACTGAGCTTCTGAAAACGATGCTCGAAGTCAACGACATTTCATCGGAGGACATCGCTTCGGCCTGGATCACCACAACGCCCGACGTATATGCCGAATTTCCGGCAGTAGCAGCGCGTTTGATTGGCTGGACGCAAGTCCCGCTGATGCAGAGTCACGAAATGTCGGTCCCCGGCATGCTCCCGATGTGCATCCGCGTCCTCCTCCACTGGAATACGGAGAAACCCCAGAGTGATATCCGGCACGTCTACCTTCGAGAGGCAGCACGCCTCCGACCCGACCTTAGCTCGAGTAACTACTCGACCGCGCGTTAGTGGAGAACCACCGTTGATAATTGTTGTTTCCCCGGAGGCCACTCCGGAAGACCTGGCCCATATCGTCGCCCGTGTTGAAGAGACCGGACATCAAGCGCACCTTTCCGTCGGAACCGAACGCAGCATTGTTGGGGTCATCGGTCCCGACAACCCGTCGTTACAGGACATGTTCGAAGCCCTGCCGCATGTGGAATCTGTCCATCGTGTGACAAAGCCCTACAAGCTGGTGAGCCGCGAGTTTCACCCCGGCAATACGATTGTCGACGTAGGGCGCGGAGTCACCGTTGGTGGCACTGAACTCGTGGTGATGGCGGGGCCATGTTCAATCGAAACCGAGGCGCACATTTTCGATGCCGCGCGAGCAGTGAAGGCGGCGGGCGCGAACATGCTTCGCGGCGGCGCCTACAAGCCGCGGAGTTCGCCGTACGCATTCCGAGGGCTCGGGCCCGAGGGGCTGTCGTACCTTGCAGCGGCGGGCGCGGAGACCGGGCTACCAGTAATCACCGAGTTGATGAGCGTGCGAGACATCGATGCGGTGTGCCGTTATAGCGACGTCATCCAGATTGGCGCGCGAAACATGCAGAACTTCACGCTGCTCGATGAGGTGGGCCGGGTTCGAAAGCCGGTGATGCTGAAGCGGGCGCTGAGTGGGCAGATAGAAGAATGGCTGCTCGCGGCGGAGTACTTGCTCGCTGAGGGCAACGCGGACGTTATCCTGTGTGAACGCGGAATCCGGACGTTCGAGACGGCTTACCGCAATACTTTCGATATAAACGCCATCCCTTTGGTGAAGGAGTTGAGCCATCTTCCCGTTATCGCAGACCCAAGCCACGGTACGGGAAAGGTCGGGCTGGTGACGCCGGTGGCGATGGCAGCAGTCGCAGCTGGAGCGGACGGTCTGATGATCGAAGTACACAACAATCCCGAACATGCATTGAGCGACGGTGCGCAATCGTTGACCTATGAGAAGTTCGGCGTGATGATGCGGTCGGTCGCCGGAATCGCTGCCGCCGTCGAGAGGACACTCACCGGGGTGAGGACGCCTGCTGCGGCGCGATAACGGAAAGGGTCGTAAGACCGGGACGGGGGTGCCCCTGCGGGGGGGCGCTGGCCCGTCAGGAGTCATGGCCGAAATTACCTTGCCCGTTTTCCAGGGCCCCCTGGATCTTTTGCTGCACCTGATCGAGCGGGACGACCTTGATATCACGGCCGTCTCGCTGGTTGCTGTTACCGACCAGTACCTCCGGGCAATCCGGACGGGAGAGCGGTTTGACCCGCAGGCACTTGCGGAGTTCATCGCGATTGGGGCGAAGCTCATTTATCTCAAGTCGCGGGCGCTGCTGCCTCGGCCCCCCCAGGCCGAGGGCGAACCAGTTGACGATGACGAGGTGAGCCGGGAGTTGGTCGACCTCCTCCGCGAGTACAAGCGGTTCGCCGAAGTGACGGACATGCTCGAGGAGCGGCAGGAGGAGGGCACACGTATCTACACGCGCCTCGCACCGCCGCCCGAGGTCCCCGAGGGGACCGGGCTCCAAAACGTGACGATGGAGCGGCTGCGGGCGATCATGCTCGACGTGTTGAACAAGAAGCCGGCCGAGGCGCGGCCAAGGGCTGTTATTGCGCGCGACACATCGATGACGCTCGGGGCGAGGATGCTGGACTTCCGGGAGCGGCTTCAGCGGCGCGGGCGGTTCTCGTTCCGGCGCATGATGATGGAGTGCGAGACGCGCCTGGACGTGGTGGTTTCGTTCCTAGCTATCCTGGAGCTGATACGGTCGGGTGACTGCGACGCACAACAGGATACGAGCTGGGGCGATATTGTGGTGGTAGCGCTGGTGCGGGTGGCGTAAGCGGCGATTCACGATTCAGTCGCAGTTTTGTTCGCCAACGGATCGTTTTGGCGGCCTGCTATGATTCGTACCGTGACGACGACTGAACTCGGGAGCTTGATTGAACGTGCCGAAGGTATTGCTGGTGGCCGCCCGTGCCTGGCCGGAACCGGGATGCCCGTGGTTCAAATCGCCATTCATTACCGGGCTGGCGAGTCGCCAAAGCGAATACTTCGGCGGTTTCCGCACCTCGACTTAACGAGAATTCACGCAGCGGTCGCATACTATCTCGCGAACCAGGCGGCGATGGACGCGGAGATAGAACGCGACCAGAGAGAATTTGAACGTGAGAAGCGAGCCCACGAGGCCTTGGAGCATTCGGCCTGAGCATGGAGTTCAGGCTCTACATGGACCAGGACTCGCTGGATCAGGATGTAATCGGCGGTACTCGAAGAGCCGGCGCCGACGTGCTTTCCTCTGAGGAGGCCGCCCGCAAGCGCTCGACCGATGAAGAACAACTTGCATTCGCCGCGTCGGAAGGTCGCGTGATCTATACGGCGAATCGTGGTGACTTTGCGAAACTGCACGGGATCTGGCTCGCTGAAGGGCGGCACCACGCGGGCATCATCATTCGGTCTCGCCAACAAATTGGTGTGCGGGAACAAATACGCGCGCTTACCAAACTCGGGCGCCGATTCAGTCCTGAACAATGGATCGACCGGCTCGAATACCTCTAATCAGGCTGACGGCGCCTGTACCCAGCGCCGCCCCGAGTGCGTCAAAGCCGACGTCAAGCCAGTTCGCGTCGCGGTTGGGGACGAAGGACTGGTGGAATTCGTCGCTCATGCCGTAGAGGATGGCGAAGGTGAAGGCCGCTGCCGGGATGACGAAGCGGCGACTGTTCGGGCGGTAGGCGCGGAGCGCGAGGACGGTGAGCGCCCCGAGGATGGCGTACTCGACCATGTGGGCGAGGTTGTAGCGCCACTCGTTTCCGGAAGCGCCGGGCGGATTGGGGAAGCTTGAGGCGATGAAGATGATCGTGGCCCAGGCGAGGACAAGGACGAAGCGGAGGCGCATGGAGTTGAGTTTAGCGACGGGCGGCGATTCGGCCCTCACCCCAAACCCCTCTCCCGACTCCTACGTCGCGGGAGAGGGGAGCTTGACGTCAATTGTCGGCGCCTAGCCTTCGAGCACAAATTGGGTCTGCGTCACCTGGGCGAGGAGTTTGCCTTCGGCGTTACGGATGTTCGTTTGCCACGTCTGGGTGCGGCGGCCGATGCTCACGGGGAGGCATTCGCCGGTGATGGTGGTGCCGGCGATCGCCGGCCGAAAGAAGTTCGTTTTCGATTCGATGGTCGTGGTACCCGCGCCAGCGGGAAGGTTGAGGAACGTGCCGACGGCGCCGAGCTGGTCGGCGAAGGCCATCAACGCGCCGCCGTGACAAATTCCGGGGACGGTGCAGAGGTTGTCGCGAACGTCGAGGTCCGCGGTCACACGATCGGGCGTGGCCGACGTAATGCGAATGCCGAGGGTGTCACCGAAAAACGACTTCATGCGGTGCTGAATGGCCGGTGCCTGGTCGTCCATGAGGTGACTCCTGAGATTGTTCGAGAAGTGACGATCCGCTTCCTGCCGGTCGCGGTTCCATGGTGACGTTACGCGTGCGGCGGTGTCAGGGCCAACCGCCCGAAACATGCGCAGTCCACC